>JBDKTH010001169.1:0-2762 GCA_039680305.1 Thermoguttaceae bacterium
AAGCTTGAGGGCCTTGAGGTTCTTCAACGCCTTGAGGTGTTCCAGGCCGGCGTCGGTGATCAGCACGCAGCCGCGAAGGTCGAGGGAACGCAGCTCGGTCTTGTCCTTCAACTCGGCCAACCCGCTATCGGTGATGTTGTTGTACATCAGGCCGAGCGTCTGCAGCTTGGGCAGCTCCTTGACCGTGGCCATGGCCTTGTCGGTCAGGTAGGTGTTGCGGCGGAGGCTGAGCGACTTGAGGTTCTTGAGCTCCTTGATGACGGGCAAGGCGGCGTCGTGCACTTCGGTGTTTTCCAACTCCAACTCCGTCAAGCCTTGGAACGCCTTGAGCTGGGCGACCCCGGCGTCGGTGATCTCCGCGCCCCAGAGCCCAAGCCGCTGGAGATTGGGGAGGGCCGTCAGCAGCTTGATGTCGTCATCGCGGGCCGGGCAATCGAGAAGGTCGACGCCGACGATCTTACCCGACTTCTCGCGTTCGATCTTTCCGCCGAGCTTCTCGACCCGCTTGACGATCGCGGTGATTTCCTCGGAGTCGCCCTGGGGCGTTTCGGCCTTGGCCTCGGCGGCCGGGGCCGGCTCGGCCGACTTTTCGCCGGTGACGGCCGATTGGGTCGTCGTCGCGGGTTCTTCGTTCTTGGGGGCTTCGCAGCCAAGCAGAAGACCCAGGCTCACACACGTCAGATACAGGGCCCAACGCCTCATGACACGCTACTCCACATAGTGTTGGATTGGTGACAGGAAAAAAAGGACGAAAGTCTTCTTCCCGAGAAGCTGAAGTAATCGGGGTGAGCGTGACGAAAAAAAGAGTCACGTCCTACTTTTCTTAGCTCCTTTTTCGCTTCTTGGCCGCCGACGGGCAAGCCCTCTTGCTCGAAGGGGCGTGGCTTCGGCCGCCTCAGAATTCGCAACGTTCCCAAACCGTTGTGCTATACGTATAGAAGGCGGGCGATACGCGAGGGCTAGTTACATTGCTGGGGACTGTTGCCGTAGTTTGGAGGGGCGGGACCTGCGGGGCGCGGGGCACACGTGGCGTATTTTGCCAGAAACGGGCGGCAATCACAAGCGGCCAAGGATCGTTTTCCGTGGATTGCCCCTACCCAGGTTTCGTCATCCGACAGGCTTATCTAGTTTCGCTCTTCCACGCTGTACCCCACCAAGGTATCTTGGGACGGTTGCGTGGTGTGATTTCTCGCGGTATCGTGGAAGTCGCATTGTAGGGGCTCGTCCAGAAATGACTTGGAGAAAGTCATTTCTGGACGAGCCCTAGGGGAAACGGAGAGTTTTCTGCCAACCGTGATTAAGGAGGCTTTGTTATGCCGAACAGAACCAATCGTCGCCAGTTCCTGCAAACGACCGCACTGACGGGCGTCGGCTTTTGGGTTGCAGGCGGAGTCCAGGCTCAGGAGAGCAAGTCGCCCAACGAGAAGATCCGGATTGCGTCCATCGGGATCGGCGGCAAGGGTTCGAGCGACTCCAACGATGCGGGCGCGGCCGGCCAGATGGTGGCGATCTGCGACGTCGACGAAGGTCGCTTGAAGGCCTCGGCGGAAAAGCGATTCCCGGGCGCCAAGACGTACACCGACTTTCGCAAGATGCTCGAGGAGATGGACAAGCAGATCGACGCGGTGACGGTCAGTACGCCGGACCACACCCACGCCGCGGCGGCCTTGATGGCCATGCGGATGGGCAAGCACTGCTTCTGCCAGAAGCCGCTAACCCACACGATCTACGAAGCCCGCCTGATGGGCCAGGTCGCGCGCGAGAAGAAATTGGCCACGCAGATGGGCAACCAGGGCACGGCGGAATCCGGGGTCCGCAAGGCGGCCGCGCTGATCCGCGGCGGCGCGATCGGCAAGGTCAGCGAGGTCCACGTCTGGACGAACCGGCCGATTTGGCCCCAGGGTGGCGAGCGGGGGGAGACGAAGGTGCCCCCGAAGGAATTGAAGTGGGACGAGTGGCTCGGCCCGGCGCCGGAGCGGCCCTACGCCGCCGGCTATCACCCGTTCGCGTGGCGCGGCTGGTGGGACTTCGGCACGGGCGCGTTGGGCGACATGGCCTGCCACACGTTGAACATGCCGTTCATGGGTCTGGATCTGCGCGATCCGATCTCCGTGCAGGCGACGACCTCCGGCCACAACAAGGACAGCTATCCGAAGTGGTCGGTGATCACCTTCGAGTTCGCCGGCAATGACAAGCGCCCCGGCCTCAAAGTGTTCTGGTACGATGGCGGCAAGAAGCCGGACAAGGAACTAATCGGCGGCAAGGATCCCAAGGGCAGCGGCTGCTGCCTGATCGGCGACAAGGGCAAGATCTACTCGCCGAACGACTACGGCGCGGAATTCGAACTGCTCGGCGACGCCGACAAGGAGATGAAGGTCGAGTACCCCGTGTCCCCCGGACACTTCGTCGAATGGATCAACGCCATCAAGGGCGGCCCGCAGGCCATGTCGAACTTCCCTGACTACGCCGGCCCGCTGACCGAGACCATCCTGCTGGGCAACCTGGCCGTCTGGGTCGCCGCCAACGGCGAAGGCCAGAAGGTCGAATGGGACGCCAAGAATATGAAGGTGAAGAACGTCGCCGGGCTGGAACAGATCGTCAAGCCCGTCTATCGCAAGGGCTACACGCTCGACGTGTAGGCGTCACGCCTTCGCTTGAGTCTTGAGTGAACTACGGCCGCAGGTGCTCGTCGCCTGCGGCCGTGTTCGTTTGGTGTCGCGCCTTTGATCGGTGATCAAGTAGGGCGGTGCCGAGCTTGCGAG
>JBDKTH010001097.1:0-1864 GCA_039680305.1 Thermoguttaceae bacterium
CTAAGGAGGATTGTGCCGTCACTCGCCGTCCGAGGCAACCCTCCTTCATTCATCATTCAGCATTCCTCATTCATCATTTCCCATGTCTTCCCCTGACTCCAACTTCGATGCCTGGCTCGACACGGAACTTCGCAATGTTCCGCTGCCGGCCGGCATGCTCGCGCGTCTGCAGAAGGTCGCCGAGTTGAGCGATGAGGAGTTGGACGCGGACCTGCAGGCAGTCGCCATCCCGGCGGGGCTGGCCAGGCGACTCCAGCGGATCGGCGAGCGGGAAGGCCGCCGGATGAGACTCCACCACGCGGCGATGGTGGCCTCGCTACTGATGGCCGTCGGATTGGGCTACATTGGGCTGACGATCAGTTTCTTGGGCAGCCTGCGCCCGGCCCAACCGCCTGCGCCGCACCACCTGGCGTCGCAGCTGAAGCTCAAGCCCTCCGAAGAGCCGCCGGTGGAGATTGGCGACCTGGCGATCGCGTTGGACTTTGATCCCGAGGCGTCTCCGGAGCCGTGGCCAGCGGGGGCCGAGTCTGCCCTGTCGTTCTCGCTCGAGGGGCAGGCGGCACGGCCGGCACCCAAGTGGGAACTCCCGGAAAATGCCGACCTGATGACCGACAGGAACATGGCCCTTTGGCCGCTCGGCTCGCCGGTCGACAATGGCGACGCGTTGGAGGACCTCAAGAAGGTCGCCGGGTTAAAGCCGCGGGGGATCGATTTTCCCTTGGTCTTCGGCTACGACGTCGCGTTTTTGAGCCGGACAGGCTTCCATCCGTTTGTCGCCCCAGCGTTGAACCCGCAGTTGCGGAGCCTCGTTGCGCCGCTGGGAGGCGATACGGAAAGCTACGATCTGGCGCGGCGTTACCTGGACGACGGCGAGTTGCCCCCGCGGTCCGAGTTGCGCACCGAGGAGTTCTTGGCGGCGATCGATTACCAGTATCCCCGGCCCACCAAGCAGGCCCTGGGGTTATTCGTGGCCGGCGGCCCGTCTCCCTTCCACGCCAACGGCCTGCAGTTGCTGCAACTGGGCGTGCAGGCAAAGAACGCTTTGCCAAGCAATCGCCCGGCGGCCCGACTGACCCTCGTTGTCGACACCTCGGGGAGCATGAGTTGGGGGGGCCGGATCGAGATGATCCGCCAGGCCTTCGGCCGATTCGCCGAACGCATGCTCCCCAACGATCGCGTCTCGCTGGTCGTGTTTAGCGACAAGAGCTACGCGCTGGTCGAAGACGCCTCGCGCCAGCAGCGCGACCAATTGAAGGCCGCCATCGCGACCTTGCCGACCGATGGCCCCACCAATCTTGCCGCCGGTTTGCGCACCGCCTACGGCCTGGCGCAGCGTGCCACCCCCTCGACAGAACTAGCCAACCGGGTCGTCCTGCTGACCGATGGCCTGGCCGGCATGGACGAGGCAACCGCCATGCAGATCGACCGACGGCTGAAAGAAGCGGCGGTCAGCGGGATCCAACTCCACGTCGTCGATCTGAGCCAGGAGCGGGAGGAGGTGGAACCGCCCCCCTTCCTGAGCCGCCTGGCCAGCAAAGGCGGTGGCCGCGTTCATCGGGCGACGAGTGTCGATCAAATCGGCTGGGCGTTGGAAGCAATCCTCACAGGACACTCGCAGAGGGTCGCCGCGGATGCCCAACTGCGGGTCACCTTCAACCCCAAAGCGGTGGAGGTATACCGCCTGCTGGGCCACGAGCCGCGCACGGTGATCTCCTTGAAGCCGGCGCATCCAGAAGCCAATTTCTACACGGGCCAGGCGGCCACCGTGCTCTGTGAGTTGCGGCTGCTGCCCAACGGAGCCAATGACGTAGCCTCGTTGGAGCTGACCTGGCGTGATCCGCTCAGTGGGGAATCCCACCGGATC
>JBDKTH010000744.1:0-1878 GCA_039680305.1 Thermoguttaceae bacterium
GAACCTTGTTGCCGTTAATGTCCTCGCCCGGGGCCAGATAGAAATTCTCCAGCGCCGGATTGACGAACAACGGCGCGTTGTCGGGGACGACCCATTCCGAGTTGGCGTAGCTGCCGACGGCCCTGTCGTCGACGTTCTGATAGAGGTTGTAGCCGACGACCGTGCCGGCGTTTCGGGACGAATTGTCGACGAAGATGCCCCTCTCGACGTTGGCCACGATGTTGTTGATCACCGTTGGGCTGGCGTTGTTGAGGACCTCGATGCCGGTCCCCAGCGGATTGCCGAGCAGGCCATAGACCGTGTTGTTGACGATCCGTCCGAAGGGGATCGCGCCGGTCGGCTCGCCGGTCGAACCGCTGAAGTAGATCCCGGTGCCGGGATCGTCGGCGCCGGTGCCGCCGAACGACAGGCCGGTGCCGGTGAAGGCCACGAGGTTGTTCTCGATCAAGATCCCCGGCACGAGGTTATTGGGCGTGTTGAGCGAGCGGCCCGAGCCCGGATGCGGGGTCTGGGGATCAAGATCCTTCCAGTCGCCGTCCCGCGCGGGGGCCACGTAGATCCCGTACTCTCCCGAATGCTTGATCTGGTTCGTCTCGAGGATGATCTGGCCCTTCAGACGCTCCAGATTGCGGTCGCCGCCGTCAAAGCCATTCACCGAATAGTACTCGGGGTCGACGTCGATCGCGTCCGTGACGCCCGCAAGGTGGACATTCCGGAAGCCGACGGCCCCGCTGAGGTCAACGAGATTGCAGCCGACGCTCTGGAGGTAGCTGGAGCCGGGGAGGTAGCGGGCGGTAATGTTGATCTTGCCGGCCTGCTGCGCGGCGTTGATCGCGTCGGCAACCAGCCCGCTCAATTTGCCGCCGTCCTGGGTGGAATTGAAGTAGATCGCCACATTGCCGTCGCCGGCCCCGCCGCGGAGCACGTCGTCGAGGAAGACGAAAGTCAGGCGATTGAGGCCATCGTAGAGTTCGAACGCCTGCCCATGGTAGATCTGGCTGGCCGGCGGTATGGTCAGCGTGTAGCCCTCGGCCAACCGGTCGTTGGTGTCGAAGGTCTGGGTAATCGTGGTCGTCGGATAGCCCCCGGCGTCCCCGTAATTGCCGTAGGTGGTGCCGGTGCGAACTTCGAGTTGGTATGAGCCGGTGGTGATCACCGGCTTTTCGCCGTTGTCCAGGTTCGGCGTGCGGGGGAACGTCGAGAAGCTGGTGTCGAGACCGCCGGCATCGGCGCCGGTGACCATTTCGCCGCGTTCCGCGAAGCCGATGATGATATCGTCGACGTAGAAGCCTTCGTGGCGGTTGTCCTGCCCGCGTTCGAAGAGATTGTAGCGGTTGTTGATGCGGGCGTCACTCGGCGTATAGTCCTTCCATAGCGGGTTGTCGCCGCGGAGGGCTTCGCGCTCGGATTCGACGAGGGAATTCGGGTCAAAAGCACTGTATCCCAATCGTCCCACGCCCGAGGCCGTATACCCCAACACGTGCATCAGGTCGCCCTGCTGGCTGTCGAGCTTGAGGATCTGCCCATCGTAGTTCAACAATGCCAGGCCGGAGTTCCCGGCCCCGAAGAAGCTAACCGGGCCGCGCAAAGTGACGATGTCGGCCGCTGCGCTCGCGGCGAGGTCCAGATCGGGCCTGCCTGCGGCCGCCGCGTTGATCGCCTGGTTGATGGCCGTGGCCACGCCTTCTGCATTGCCGATGCCCGAGAGGCCTACTCTCACAGTCGTTGCGTTGTCGATCCGGGCGCCAACAAGACTGGTGTCGAAAATGAAGGTCACCGTGCGGTATTCGCCGCGGTGAGTCACCGCCTCAACGGTGTAACGCCTCCCGTTCAAGTTGGTCGTGGTCGGGTCGATGGCCTGGTTGCGATCGGGGGCGC
>JBDKTH010000924.1:0-3863 GCA_039680305.1 Thermoguttaceae bacterium
CCAGGTCTTCGGGGATGATGTCGGTGATCGCTTCGGGAGCCCAATCCGTGCAGAAGACCCGCTTGATGGCGTTCACGAAAGTGAAGCCCGTCCCTGTGGTGGGTTCGATGTAGTGGCCTTCCCCGAATTCGGTCCAGTTGTCAAAGACGACGATCTTGCGGTCCCAGCGCCCGGCCGGTTTGGCGTCGACCAGCGCTTTCGCTTGACGACAGACGACTTCGAAGTTCTCGGCCTTCGGATCCGCAATGTAGTCCCCCTTGCCGCGTGTGACTCGGCCCCAGGGGCGATCGTCCCGGCCCATGACGACGTTCGGGATGTCGGGCACGCTGCCCGTGTTGGCGTCGCGGTCAAGCCACGCCTGTTTGTAATGGCTCAGCACTTCCGCATGATTGCGATAGGCCAGGCCCGCGGGGTCCAGGCCAGCGGGCTTGACGTTGTGGATCGAAAGGTTGTAGCCCGACACGGCGTCCCAGCCGCTTTCCCGGATCTGTTCGCCCAAGGCTTTGTCGTTCGGGTTGTCCATGCAGGCAATGATGCGCAGGCCGCCGAAGCCGGCCTTGCGGCACTGGGCACGCATCTTCTCAAGGGCCTGTTTGGTCTTCTCCGGGCCGCCAAGCTCGGAAATCAGTTTTCGTGGCTGCCAGACGAAAAGGACCGGCTGGTTTTCAATCTTGAGGTACGAGGGATGGGTAAAATAGTTTCGAATCCAGAACGGAAGCACGTTTTCCAGCAGGTCGGCTTCGTCTTTCACGCCTTTGGCACAACCGTTCTCCCACATGATGGTGAAGGTGAACATGTCGCGGTACTTGGCGCCAAAGAGCCCATCGTGGATGGCATGGCCAAGCCGGTGTTCGATCTTCGGTTCATAGTGGGCCCGATACCAGCAGTAGATGAACCCGTTGATGCCGTGTTCAAGCGCGTATTTGATATGCCAGTCTGCAACCTCCGGAGTGCCTTCATCGTACCAACCGATGGCCGGGCGATTGTTGGGCCATGGCTCGATCTTCTGCCAGCCGAAGTGCGTGCCTTCCTTCCACAGGGCGCAGTAGTGCATCAGGTTGATATAGTCGGTCTTCGCGAGCTGCGGCTTGGGAACGTAGTCCATCTTGGGCAGGTTCGGCAACGGTTCGATCACCAGGCTCAAATCCTTGCTGCGTGCTTCCGCTCCCTTCGCAGCGACCTCCACACGCACCGTGTAAGTCCCGGGCTTATCGGCGCGAATGCGCCAAGTTGCCATGTCGAAATCGTCCATGCCCAGATAGGGGAGCGTGCGCTCGGCCTTGTCGAGAATCGTCACTCCCTTCGGTACAGACAGCCGAGCGCTAATGCTCTCGGCCTCCCCTCCGACGTTCTCAATGCCCGCGATCACCGTCTCTTCTCGATTCGGGCGAAGTTTGGCTCGGCCCGGGGCCAACGATCGGATATAGAACGACGGCTTCCCCATGGGACGATCTGCCAGGGCCAGTTGCTTGATGGTGACCGGCCCTTTGCCGCCGCTGAAGCTCAGCGACATCCGGCGTAGCGTTCCGGTCCAAGCGTCGGACGTCGAGCCGCCGATCACCGTGGGGCGTCCCTCCGACTGCGGCGTGAAACTGATCGAACCCGTTCCAGCGTCCGTGACAAAGTCGAGCACTCCGGTCCAGCCTGGATCAGCGAACTGGAGGTCGAGGCAAATAAACGGTCGAGGCCCAAGGTCACAGGCCAAGGCGGGGCTGACCAACATGCTCGAAGCTGCCGGGAAGGTGGCTGCAAGCTGCTCGCCGCGAATATCGCAGGTTGCGCCGTTCTCCGCCTGCCAGCCGTTCCATCCAGCTTCACCGCCAAATTGGATGGGCTTCTGCGACGAAGAAGAATCCTGACTGGCAGCCTGTCCCGCGCTGCTTGCGGCCAGTTTCGCCAAGAGATTCGTTCGCGTCAGGCTCGGGTTGCGGATCTCCAGGCGGTCGATCACACCGGCAATGGGGCCGACTTGAAGTGGTTTCGCGCCGGGGTTGATCCGACCGGAACGTGCAAGCTCGAAGGTCTCGCCGTTGACATCCATACGCATTCTCTGGCCCGACCACACGACGTCCACGTCGTACCATTTGCCGGCTTCCACAACGGGCCCATTCAAACGCCCCTCCCAGTGTCCCTCGATTTTGACGAAGAACGCCAGGCAGCCCCCCTCGTTCGTCCCGTTCACGCGAAGAAGGTATTCGTCGTCTTTGGTTGCCAAAACCTGGGGGTATTTTCGTACTTCACCCAAACGAAAGCGGCAGCGGATTCCCATCTCCGGCCGCAGACGCAGTTCCGTTGTGTCGGCGTACTGGAGCGTGGTGCCGGGGGCCAATCCCTGCCCCTTGTCGGTCGCGACGAATGCCGGCTTGCCACTGCACAGTTTGACGCGAGCCCCGGTCGCTGAGGCCGTCCCCTCGAACTGCCAGGATATCTCGGCATGGAGCGGACCGCTCAGGAGAGTGAGGGCAAACAGTGCGAGCAGCATTCGAGCGAAAATCATGTTGGAACACTCCCTGTTGGTAACTAGATCTCGTTCTTGCCTCGCCCCGTTCTGAAGGGACGCAGCAAGCGGGAGAAAGGAAGGCGGAGGAATGAAAACGGAGCCAAGCATGGCTTACTCCCTATCTTGACACCGCGTCCCCCCCATGTCCAGTACCTGGTCAGTTTCCTGGCATTTTCTCGCCGCTGCGAGGGTTCTAGGCTCTACGGGGTTTCGTCAAACCGCGTCAGAGGGCCAGGAGGGAGGGGCTCCTTGTAGGATTCAAAGGGAGCATTCGACTTCTCGAGGAGTGTCCTCTTGAAAAGTAGAATGTCCCCTTTCAGTCCTGCTGGGCCGCCGCACCCCGGCTTCCTGGCTGAATGTCCGCCTGAGATGTATAGAGGTATCAGGGCAGTTCCGCCCTTTATTCCCCGCGTCCCCGGTTCATTCCTCACGCCAAGTGGCGACGGTGAACAATCCAGCAACGCCCTCCTGATGGGCGGCGGTCCACGAGTTGTCGCCGCGGCGTTCGCATTCTGCGAGAGTCTGGGCGAGCGATTCTTGCCCAACGGTGACGCCCCCCCAAGGCGAGAGTTCGGATGTGACACGCCGCTGAAGCTGGTCGATGACCGTTTGTCGGTCCAAACCCGAACGCAGATCCTCCCTCGCCTGCGAAAGGAAGCCGTCCAGCTTTTGCATGGCGTCTTTCATGCGCCGCCTTCTCTTTGCCAGAATCCCGCCTTTGTTCCTTCGGAGACAGATCACCAAAACCAAAGAGGTCAGCGCGGAAGACAACAACGATCCAATCATTGGCGATTGTCCGGTCACCGTCGCTCGCCGCCAGTCTCGCCAGATCCGTGAAGACAGCGGACACTAACGAACGAGGCGATAACGCGTTTTGAGAGTTTGCCATTAGCCGCTCCGGGGTTCTGTTACTCCAGGTGTTGGCTTCGTGCCTTCTCCGGCGACTCCGGCACGTGCCAGTGTAAGTCATATCCACTCGATGTCTCGAAGTAACCGGCATACGGGGCCGGATGTTGCATTTTCGAACCGTGCCAGTCGACACGAAACAGCATGTACGAAGAAGTTTTCGTGTTGCGGGGAGTCGAAACGGGGACGCAGCTAGTTTGTCGGTTCAGTTCACCACGTTGGTGAACCGGTTCGCAGAACACACCATTTCCCTTCGGGGCCGTGCTTCAGGCACCCTACGGCTGAGCATAGCCGATCGGCTGGCCCAATTTCTAGTGGCCGGGGAAGGAAACGGGCGAGGGGCGGGGGAGAGGGGGATGGGACCTATGGGACCTAATGGGTTTTGACGCACAAGCTCGGTAATCACGTAGGGCGGTGCCGAGCTTGCGAGGCCCGCCAGATCCGTGCCAGTCGAGTG
>JBDKTH010000590.1:0-1815 GCA_039680305.1 Thermoguttaceae bacterium
CTGGCCAAGGATGCCACGCTCACGCTGGCCGAGGATCTTCCGGTTGAGGCCAAGACGGTCCCGGTGGTCGAGTCGACCGCAGCCATGTCGGCGGTGACCGGATTCTTTGTCCGCAACAGCGTGACCCTGCAGATTGACGACGAGTTGATCACCTACACGGGCGTCTCCAAGGAGGTGCCGTATACGTTTACCGGCTGCCGGCGTGGGGCTTGCGGGACGAAAGTGGCCCGGCACGCCAAAGGGGCGAAGGTGCACCATCTCAAAGAGTGCTTTGGGCTGTTCGTGCCCGACCCGGAAACCACGCTGTTGGCCGAAGTGGCGGCCAAAACGGCCGAGGCGTACAACACGTGCGGGTTCGACATGATCTATCTCGACGCCTTGGATGGCGAAGACGTCCTTGGCGGCGCGCAGAACGGCTGGCACTACGGCTCGAAGTTCACCTTCGAGATCTGCAAGCGGCTCAACAAGCCGGCCTTGATGGAGATGAGCACCTTCCACCACCATCTCTGGTACGTGCGCTCGCGCCTCGGGGCCTGGGACCATCCGAATCGCAGCCACAAGAAGTTCATCGACATCCATTGCGAAGCGAACGAGGAGTGCCGCCGCATGTTCCTGCCGGCCGAGTTGGGCTGGTGGGCGGTGAAGACGTGGACCGGGGCGCAGGGCGAGCCGACCTTCGCCGACGACATCGAGTATCTGATGGGCAAGGGCCTCGGCACGGACACGGGCTTCGCCCTGATGGGGATCGATCCGGACAATATCTCCAAGATTCCCGCCCTGCCGCGATTGGCCGCGATCATCAAACGCTACGAGGATCTGCGGCACTCGGGCAAGGTCCCCGAGGCGATCAAGGCCAGGCTCCGCGTGCCGGGCGACGAGTTCACGCTCACCGGCAGCCTGGAGACGGGCTGGAAGTTCCAACCGGTGCAATATGCCGAGCATAAGGTCGAGTCGGCCGAACCGTGGAGCAGCACCTGGAAGACGGTCAACAAGTTCGACCGCCAGTCGGTGCAACTGCGGATCGAAGCCCTCATGGCAGCCGGACCGTACGACGCCTCGAACAACGCGGTGGTCGCCGATTTCACTTCGCCTGCGGATTTCGCTGTCCGGGCGAGCAAGCCGGGGGTGACGGCCGACCTCAAGGCCTCACAAGAGCAGGTCAAAGCGGGCACGGCCAGCGGCCGGTTGACCGCTTCCCACAAGCAGGCCACCCGGGTGGGAACGTGGACCAAGATTGAGAAGAAGTTCGCGTCGCCGCTGAACCTCAACACTCAACAGGCTCTGGGCGTTTGGGTCTATGGCGATGGCCAGGGTGAGCTGTTGAATATTCAACTCCGCAGCCCGAGCCATCTCTCCCACGGGATCGGCGACCACTACATCCCGATCGACTTCACCGGCTGGCGCTATTTCGAACTGATCGAACCGGAGGGCGAGCGTCATGCCGACTATCAGTGGCCCTATGGCGGCATCTACGCGATCTATCGCGAGTCGGTGAACTTTGGCCAGGTCGAAACGGTTGGGCTGTGGTACAACAACCTGCCGGTGGGCAAGAACGCCACTTGCTACCTCAGCCCGATCAAGGCCCTGCCGTTGGTGAAGACCAAGCTTGTCAATCCGACGATCAGCCTCGGCAACGCAACGATCACCTTCCCGGTAGAGATCGAAAGCGGCTCGTATCTAGAGTTCACCTCGATGACCGACTGCAAGCTCTACGGTCCAAAGGGCGAACTGATCCGCGAGATTACCCCACAGGGGCAAGTGCCAACGCTCGAACCGGGAGAGAACGAGATCCGATTCCGCTGCGAGAGCCCGGCT
>JBDKTH010000058.1:0-12285 GCA_039680305.1 Thermoguttaceae bacterium
GACCTTTTGGCGATTGAGCCAGACCTCCAACCGATCGCCCGCCCCAAGGCCGACGGTCAGTCGCACCGGCTTCTTCGCCCGAACCACTCGCAACAGGCCGACCGCCGTGGCGTTGGAGCCGGCGAGGAACTTGGCCGCTTTGCCATCAGGCAGGTTGTTGGCCGGCGACCAGAGCGGGCGGCCATCGGGGAGACGCTGGCCGAGGTCGATCTCTTCGGTCGGACGCACGTGTTTGTCGCACTCTGCCAAGGGCAACGGGGGCGTCGCCTGCCAAGGGCCAAAGTCGACAGCCGCGCGGGCAGGCGCCTGCTCGACGAGCCACGCGGCATACCGGCCACGCGTCACGAGCAGCGTCTCTTGAAGCGGCGTTTGTTTCGCGTAGATCGCGTTTTCTGTGGGGTCTGCACACGCGCACTTGACTGTTGCGACCGCCGCCGGCGCCGGCATCCCCGGGCACGTTTCCTCGGCGTTTCCTGGCGTCGGGAAAGTGCCCAGCAACATGATCGCGGTCAAGATCGCACGGGCAGCCGTCAGGATCCTGGTCATTGTCTTCACTCCGCGGTTCGATTTGCCTCGGATCGACACACGACGTTGTCGCGTTAAACCCGCTGGGTCGCGTTTTGAAGATGCTTTTCCATGGCGGTCCTGGCTCGGCTCCCGTCGCGGTGGCGCACCGCATCGAGGATCGCCTGGTGCTCGGCCACCGCCTGACGCCGGATATCGCCGTCGTCCTGGTAGCTCGCCTGCAACTCGCCCAGCAGGTCGGTAATCGAGGCCATGAAGACATGGAAGATCGGGTTGCCCGTGCTGCGGGCCAACTCCTGATGGAAGGTCATGTCGCGTTCGACATACGCCGGCCGATCGGCTAGGCTCGCCTCCATCCCCTCCAGGGCTTGCTGGAGTGCCTGGAGGTTCTCGTCACTGCGGTGAGCGGCGGCCAGTTCGGCAATGCTCGACTCCAGGTGCAGCCGGGCCTCGAACAGATGCCTGAGGTCAATCTTGGCCTGGGTCTTCAGCAGCGGCGAGAGCATGCCAAACAACGCGGCGAGGTCCAACGGTTTGACAAAGATCCCCTTGCCGTGCTTGGCCTCCAGGATCCCCAGCCCCTTGAGCACGCAGATCGCCTCGCGTAGCGGCAGACGGCTGGCCCCGGCCATTTTCACCAGTTCGCGTTCCGAGGGGAGGCGGTCGCCGCCCTTCAGTTCGTTGGCAGCGATATAGCGGATCAGGGCCTGGGAGATGGCTTCGACCACGGTTTGACGTTTGCCGGTGTCGAGTGATTCGGCGACGGCCATGGGGCGCTCCAGTGTTAAGCTCATATGACCAGTTGCCTTCAGCTTAGCTGGCTATCGCAGGCCCGTCAAGTGGCGGGGCTAGAGGGTGTTGACGCGCCCGTGGGGCGATGCCGGGCTTGTGAGGCCCCCAGTGGCACGCGCGACTGCGTCGCCTGTTCCGGAGGGACACCGCGAGGGGACGACTCATGCCGCCTTCGGTCCTTGGGCCCTTGTTCTTCCTCCTTCGTCTTTCCCAAATTCCGGCGAGCCAAATCGAGTTGAAATTGGGCCAGCCGTTCTGCTAGGCTGATCCATGGCAGCCCGAGAAGGCGAGCCGTTTTGATCTTTGACAATCGACGCTTTCGACAAATTGCCCTCGCGCTCGGCGTACGGCCGTCAGGCCCGACCCAAGCGCCGCTTGGCGGCTGCGCGCGTGGCTCGTGCTCCTTGCGGAGCACGGGCCAGGGACTTCCGGAACACGGAAACCATGCGGGGGAGGTAAGCCTAGGTGGTACATGCCTGTCCGAACTATGTAGTCACCCTTGAATTAGGCAACACATCCCCTCTTTCGGGTTGTTGCCCTTGCGTCTTGTCTTGCAGATGGAACTCTCGGGATAGCCGTCACTTGCGAATGTGCACCGCGACGCAAAATGTGCAACACAACACGTGAGGCTTTCCACAATTCTCTCCCTTAACCTGGTGGGTGTCCTCGGAGTGACGACCGGCGGCGGAGGCGGTTTACAGGATCATCCCCCCCAAGCAGACGCAAAAGGCTCACGCGAGGGTGTTCCCTAGTGTTTTCTGACGACCAAGCTCGGCACCATCCTCCCCCCAACAAACCAGGTTGAGCCGATTGGATATACCTAAAAATGAGTAGAAGGCAGTGAATTGTGCAACGCCCCGCTCATGGGTTGTACGATAGTTGCGACTTGGCGATCCTGCGTAAGTCGCAATGGCATTGTGTCTTACAGATTCTGCAGGCACCCGAGAATTTGCAGCAAACACTCGAGGCTTTCCACAATTCCCTCCCTCAAGCGAGTGGAAGTTTTCGACAAAGAATGTTTGCTTGCCATGCGGAGAGCGAACGTCGAGCAAGAACTCGGTTCAGCAGGCCAGGAATCGTGTGCCTAACGCCGACAAGTCACAGACGACTAGACAGCGCAAGTGATGGAGTTGACAATTCTTACAGCGTCACCTACAAACAGACAGCCGCCGGGGGGCGGAAGAACCAATCCCGCGCAGCATCGCCCGTTTCTCCATTCACCGCGATCCTTCTATCTTCCCTGATTCATTGATCGTTTCCAGATCGTTTCATCGCATGAACACTGCCCCTGGGATTCAACAGCCGGCTGCCGTCCAGGACCAAAAGGTCACCGAGACACTTCGGGCGGCCTTTGCTCGGTATCAGGCGGAACTGCTGGGGATGCTCTATTACCTGGTGGGAAACACGGACGATGCCTACGATGCCTTTGGCGAGGCCTTCCATCGGTGTTGGCGACGCCGAGACAGCATGCCCGGCGAAGAGCGGTTGCGACCGTGGATCTTCCAGATTGGCCTCACCGTGGGCCGGGATCTGCGAAGCACCGCCTGGCGCCGCCGTCACCGCGAGTTGCCCGAGGAAGAAGAACTGATCCGGCCGCAGGACGCGTCGGCCGGGGTGCCACAGCGTGCCCGGCAACTGGTCCAGTTGCGTCGTGCATTGCTCGGGCTCCGCTGTGAGGAGCAGGAAGTCTTTCTGCTGCTCCAGAACGGACAGATGAGTTACGAAGAAATTGCCGAGGCAACCAAGGTGCCGCTGGCCACGGTGAAGATGCGGATGCGGCTGGCATTAGGCAAACTGCATGAGGCACTCGACGATGGGGCTTGATGGCGAAACCCGCCGCTGCCTGCTGGAACTGGTCTACGACGTCCTTCCCGAGGACGAGGCGATCCGCCTGCGCGAGCGGATCGAGGCCGATCCGGAACTCGCCCGGGTCTATACCGAGATGTATCAGCAGGCCGCGTTGTTCCGCGATGCGGCCCGATGGCAGACGGCGAAGATCGAACTGCGAGAACCGTCCAGCCTCCCCGTCAAGGCGGAATCGGTAGCCAAGACGCCCTCGCGCAAGAGAACCAACGGTTCGAAGGGGACGGCCGCGGGGAAACGGCCCCCGATCTTGCCCTGGACCCGGGCGGCCAACTGGGGCGCGGCGGTGGCTGCGGTCGCGTTGTTGCTCGTCGCGGTTGCCGGATACTGGTACCATCGTGGGCAACTGGCTGACATCTCCGCGGAACACTTACGTCTGACCGTGATCGGTCCCGCCCGCTTGCGCCCCGACGTGGCGGGCCACTATGAGGTCGTCACCTCCACCGTCACCGACAAGCCGGCCTCGGCCCAGATCGAGTTCTCGCTCTACTCGCCCGACGGTCGGAACCTGCTGATGGGGCACAAGGAAAAAACCGACGAGGACGGCTACCTGCTGGTGGCCATTCCGGCAGAGGCCGCGATTCCCAACGGCGCTGAACTGAAGATCGTCGCCACTTACAACGACAAAGTGGAACAGGTTGTCACGCGGCTCGTGGTCGAACCAGCGGGCGAGGCCACCCATCTCGCCTTGGACGCACCGGCGTATCGACCGGGTGAGACGGTCCGCTACCGCTCCGTCACGCTCTCCCAACTTGGGCTGACGCCCGGTCGCCCCATGCCGGTCCATTTCGAAATCCACGATCCCCAAGGGACCGTGGTGCCAGGCTCGGCGACCGATCGGCTGACCCGCCAGGGCGTGGGCTGCGGGCAGTTTCAGCTTCCCGCAAAGGCAAGCCCAGGCCAGTACTCGCTCGTGATGCAAAGTCGTGGCACGCCGGCCTCGGAGCAACGGCTTCCATTTCAGGTTCACGACGAGCAGGCACCGCCGGCCAAGGGGAGTCCGGCCGATCCGGACAAGCTTGAGGTAAGCTTCTATCCCGAAGGGGGCAGCCTGGTGGCCGGGCTGGAGAACCGCATCTATTTCTCGGCCCGCGACGCTTCGGGCAAACCGGTCAAGCTCGTCGGCCACGTGGTCGACGCTTCGGGCGAAGAACTTGCCGTCGCGGAAACGACGCACGACGGCCTGGGCGTGTTCAGCTTCGAACCGCGGATCGGCGACGCGTGTCGGCTGAAGATCGAAAAACCCGCCGGAGCCCGGATCGAGCCCAAACTGCCCGAGCCAGCGGCCCATCCGCGGATCGTGTTGACCACCGGCTCGGGACTGTTCGAGGCCGGCGAGCCGCTGGAGTTCAACGTCCGGGCGACGGCCGACAACCTGCCGCTGGTCGCGGCGGCTTTCTCGCGGGACGTACTGGTCGGCCATCAAGCGTTGGTGACCAACAAGGGGGCCAACGAAGTCGAGGTTCCTCTCGACGAAGCCTCGAGCGGCGTGCTTCGGCTGTGCATCTATGACTACAGCGAGAATCCCCCGCGGCTCGTCGCCGAGCGTCTGGTCTACCGCCGTCCGAGTCGCGTGCTGACCATTCGCGTGGAAGAGCCGAGTCGACCTGTCCGGCCAGGCGACAAGGCGGAGTTGTCGCTGCAGGTGATCGACGAGGAGGGCAAACCGGTGCAGGCCACCCTGGGTGTGGCCGTCGCCGCCGCGGCCCGTCACGGCTCCGCGGCTCAGGCCACATGGCCGATGGCCGCCGATTTCCTGCTGAACCCTCCCTTGAAACGAAGTCCGGCTCTGGAGGATCCCGGATTCTTCCTGTTGGACGACGCGAAATCGGCCGTGGCCCTCGATCTCCTCTTGGGCACCCAGGGCTGGCGACGGTTGCCGGACAAGGGAAGCGTCGAAAAACCGACCGATGATCGCGGCGCGAAGCTGGCCGCCAGTGCCGAACCGTTGCCTCCGGCCGTGTTCGATAACCTTCTGGACCTGCGCAAGCGATACCAGGAAAGCCTGAACGCGTATCGGGCCAATCGGACCATCGCACTGAGCACCCTGACCATCCTGTGTGTGTTCGGCGGCGCGGTGCTGCTGCTGGCGGCAACGATGCTGACCCTACTGAACGTTACCGCGGGTTTGCGGCTCTGGATCCCCATCACGCTGGCGGCGGTTATGGGTCTGCTGGTCGGTCGAATCCTCATCAGTCCAGAATCGCTCGATTCCAGCCCCGACGGCGGCGTGGCATTTGTCCCTTTCGCGATCGCGCCGAAGGCCGCGGCAGAGAAGGGGCCGGATGCTGTACAGGCAAAGGCCGCCAAGGAGCTGAAACCAGCGAGCGACGCCTGCGAATATCGGCATCGGAACTCGTCCGAAGGTACGAAGACGCCGCACGAGCCGCCCCGGACCCTGTATTGGAATCCAAGCCTGCCGACGGATGCCAAGGGGCGGGCCAGGATCCTGTTCGACGTGCCCGGCTCGGTCACCGATCTTCACCTCCGCATCGACGCCCATGCCGCCGGACGCATCGGCTCGCTGGAGAGCCGCATCGCGACGAAGAAGTAAGAGGAACGAGAAATGTTAGCGGAAGTCATCTCCACCGGTGATGAAGTCATCAGTGGCCGGATTCTCGATACGAACGCGCACTGGCTGAGCCAGCAATTGGAGGAGTTGGGGATTCGCGTGTTCTATCACTCGGCGGTCGGGGATACGCTCGACGCGCTGGTCGAGGTGTTCCGGCTGGCCATTCGCCGGGCCGACGTGGTGCTGATCACTGGAGGGCTGGGACCGACCGCGGCCGACTTGACCCGCGAAGCCATGGCCCGGGCCACTGATCGAGAGTTGTTCCTCGATGAAGAAGCTCTCCAGTACATCCGCCAGATGTTCGCCCGCCGCAAACGCGAGATGCCCGAGCAGAACGAACGCCAGGCCTGGTTTCCCACGGGCAGCCAGGTGATTGTGAATCCCAATGGGACGGCCCCAGGGATCGCCTTGGAGGTGTCGCGCGACGGCCAAGCCCCCTGTCACCTCTTCGCCCTGCCGGGCGTGCCCGCCGAGATGGTCGAAATGTGGCCCTCGGTCGTCGAACATCTGCGGCAGTTTGGTGCCGCGGGCCGGGTGATCCGTCATCGCCAGATCAAGTGCTTTGGGGCGGGCGAAAGCCAGATGGCGACCAAGATTCCCGACCTGCTCCGCCGCGGGCGGCATCCGCGGGTCGGCATCAATGCATCGAAAACGACGATCATCCTGCGGGTTGCCGCTGAAGGAGCCAGCGAAGAGGAATGCTGCGCGGCGATGGCGTCCACGGTGGAAACGATCTACCAGACCTTTGGCGATTTGATCTTCGGCGAAGGGCCCGACGAACTCCAGGACGTTGTGCTGCGTCTATTGGCCCAGCGACAAAAGACCCTGGCCACCGCAGAATGGGGTACCGCCGGCCTGGTCGCCGATTGGCTTGGCGCCGTGTCCTGCGCGGACCATTACCTTGGCGGGCTCGTCGTTCCCAGTGCGACCGCCGCGCAGCGGCTGTTGGACGTCCCTGCGGAGTTGGTGACTGACGGCGGAGCCAGTGCCGAAGTCGCCCGGGCGATGGCCGATGGGTGTCGCCAGCGATTCGGCGCCGACTACGGACTGGCCGTCAGCCAGTTTCCTCCGGTCGACCCCAACGGCGAGGCCAAGCCGGTCTTTTTTGCCCTGGCCACGGCCGAAGGCGTAACCGTGAAGCCGGTCCCCTTCGGTGGGCATCCCGACACACTAAAAATCTACGCCGCCAAACAGGCATTGAACCTGGCGCGACTGACACTGATCCGAAATGCCAACGGAGTCTAGTCCTGAAGGTCGGCATTTTGAGCTGGGCGTGCCGCCCCGAGAGCCTGATTGCAGAAGTCGGGTCGGTCTCCTCGATCGCCACTGCAGGGGCATGCGGTTTGCACATAGTTCGGTCTGACTATGTACATTGGATGGCGAAAGGAGGAGGCGATGACGACGAAACAAGGGCGGACACCCGAAACCGACACAACTCGTCGTGAGGCAGACGACGAATCGACCAAGAGGCCCGGCGAGCCGTCCGACGCAGTCTGGTCAGCACCCGAGTCGGGCACCGTGCGGGGGCCAACCAGCGGCAACAATCCAGCCAAAGGAGGCGATTCCGCAAGCCCGAAGGAGTCGACGACGGAGAAACGGGAGAACGACGATAACCCTGCGGCGCGACCTGGCGAGCCGTCCGATGCGGTCTGGTCGGCCCCAGAGTCGGGAACGGTCCGTGAATGACGGCCGAACTGTCCGCCTCGGCTCCCAAGGCTAACCTCGGGCTTACCATCACTCTAATGTCATGTTGTTGTCTGCCACATTGTCTTTCTGGTCAAGCTTGATCGGTCCTTCGACGAAGTTGCCGGACACACGGTTGCGATAGCAGCGTTTGCCGACGGAGATCGCTGCGGTCTTGGGGGCGTAGACGAAGTTGTGTGCAATCACGTTCTCGACGTCGATGTCAGTCTGTGGGCACATGTGCCACCACCAGATGATGACGCCGACGTCGCAGCGATGCAGGTGATTGTATTGCACGCGGCAGTAGGAGCCGTCGTTGATCGTCACGCCCGTGACACTGTCGCGCACCTCGTTACCTGTGGCCTCGCAGTACACGCAGAAGTGGTCGAAGTCGATGGCTTCGTCGGCGATATGCTCGATCAGACAACCTTCGACACGGCTGCGTCCCACGGCGTACATGGCCACGGCCCGGCCATAACAGTTGCGGATCTGGCAGGCAACGACCTGCAGATTCTCGATCAGTGACGGGCCTGGACCGCCTTGGTAGGAGTAGTTGCCATGGGCCAGAATGGCACAGCGTTGGACATGCCCAGGCATGGCAATCCGGTCGTTCCGGCCGCCGTCGAGGATCAGGGATTCCAGGCGAAAGTACTTCTCCGCATTGCGGATGTTGAACAAATTGTGGCCATAGCCCACGCGAGATTGCTGGGGAACCGCACGCGGCAGCGGCTGCGTCAGGAGAACCTTGCCTGGCTCGACCGCCTTGATCGTGACGTTTAGCGAGTTCTTTTCGTCGTTGGCGTTCCTGGAGTCGGACGGAGGACAGACTTGGATTGTCGTATCCGGCCGGAAGTTGGCCGTGCCGCTGAGGACCAGGAAATCCTGCCCCTGCGGCGCGTCGGCCGTGACTAGCACAGGCCCTGGCAACCGCAGCACCGTGCGGCCGGTGCCTCGGATCGTGACGCCACTGCCAAGCTTGATACCCTGGCGGATCGTGTAATCGCCTGGTCCGATGACGACGGTCCCACCGGAGTGGCCGAGTTTCTGAATCGCCTCCAGGATCGGGCGTTCATCCGTTCCGCAAAAGTCCGCCTTGCCCTCCTGGGCCACGGTGACGACCGCTGCCGGCTCCTCGGCTGAGGCTTGCGATGAGCAGCAGACGCCAGTCACCGCTAGGAGGACCGACGCTACGGAAAGTGCAGAAGTTCGACACATGGTCCATTCCTCCCGTTGGCTCGCATGAGAACACGCCCGCCAGACCAGTCGGGCACAATCGGGGCATCCCTAGCTTAGCCTGGGGGGAGAGGGTACTTCAAGCCACAAAGCGGCGGTGGGTGGAACAAGTGGCCTGACGGCCACGGCGAGCTGCCGACGTTATCTGCGAGCCGACTCTGCGGCCTCGCTTGGTCGCTCATCGAGTCCCACCAGCAGATCCACGTCCCCCCACTTGCAATGGCAGGGGATAACAACCGGCTTGATGTCCCGAGGGAATTCGATACAGTGACTCTTGCCGGTGATGACGGTGGGCAGGCTGACACTCAGAGCCAACTGCTCAAGTTGCGCTTTGGCGTTGCCGGAAACCACGTTTGTCAGTTCGCCGATCGCATCGGTCACATCGGAATTGATGCCCGCCGGACGCTCCCCCAACAGCGCCTCGGCCGCGCAAATCGCTGCTTCGCGTTCCAGACTGAGTACCACCGTACCTCTGGCCTTTCCCGTCAGTCCAATGATACCGCTTACATCCCGGCTGGGCTGGACACCGTCTCGGACATAGGGCCGGCCAAACGTCAGTTCGCAGGCCAACATCGTTTGGAAGACCTTGGTCACCGAAGACATAAATGGAGTGATGTATTCAACCTTCATCGCAGACTCTCTCGTCATCCTTCGCTTCACAGCGGTATCTTGACAAGTCTAGGTCAAAACAACCCTTCTAGGAGCAATCGCAAGCCCGTCCCTATCGAAGGGTAGGCTAAGTCGGGAAGCGACGAGGCATCCCCTCCTTTGTTGTGGTCGCGACAACGACGGCGTAACCGATTGTAGGGATCGTGCCCGTTTTGACGGCCGGAGTCATCCCGCTGGTGGTCGGATCCCGGTTTCATGAAGCCCAGGAAATGGCCGTGATTCCAGACGCCGCCCCTGTCACGTCTCACCGATCTTCTGCCCCCTTGCGATGAGATCGCGGCGGCGGCACAATGGGGAGAGCACGACATCACACTTCCGTGGGGCAGGACTAATCAGCATGCTCGCCAAACTCAAGACATTTTCGCTGCTGGGGATCGACGCGGTTCCCGTGGAGGTCGAGGTGGATGTCTCGCCCAGCGGGCTGCCGAAGCAGATCCTGGTCGGGCTGCCGGAGGCGGCGGTCAAGGAGAGTACCCATCGGGTCGAACGGGCGATGGTCAACTCCGGCTTCCAACGCCCCCAGAGCCGGGTCGTGATCAATCTGGCCCCAGCTGATCTCCCCAAAGAAGCCGCGTCGTTCGATCTGCCCATGGCCTTGGGGATCCTCCTGGGCAGCGGGCAGATGCAGTCGGACCTGTTGGAGCACTATGCCGCGGTCGGCGAACTGGCCCTCGACGGCACCACCCGGCCCACCAAGGGCGCCCTGTCGATGGCTATGGCCGTGGCCGAACAGCCCGGGCTGCGGGGAATCCTCGTGCCGAGCGACAGTGCATCGGAGGCGGCGGTTGTAGAAAAGATCGACGTGATTCCGATCGCCAGCCTCGCTCAGGCCGTGGCTTATTTGGCAGAAGAAATCGAGATCGAGCCCGTGCCGTCGCGGTTGGATCAACTGTTTCGGCAACTCTCCGGCTATGAAGACGACTTTGCCGATGTGCGCGGGCAGGAAGTGGCGAAGCGTGCGATGGTCGTGGCCGCTGGCGGCGGACATAACCTCCTGATGGTCGGCCCCCCCGGTTCAGGAAAAACGATGCTGGCGAAGCGACTCCCCACCATTCTCCCCGATCTGTCGCCCGACGAATCGATCGAAACCACGCGGATCTACAGCGCCTTGGGCCGCTTGAAGCCCGGTCAGCCGCTGATGGCCATCCGTCCGTTCCGGGCACCGCATCATACGATTAGCGATGCGGGTCTAGTCGGTGGCGGCTCAACGCCGTCGCCGGGCGAGATTAGTACCGCCCATAACGGCGTGTTGTTCCTCGACGAGCTTCCCGAGTTCAATCGCCGCACCCTGGAGGTCCTTCGGCAACCGCTGGAGGACGGAACCGTGACGATCGCCCGGGCGCTGTCGAGCACCACCTTCCCGGCAAATTTCATGCTGGTCGTAGCGTTGAATCCCTGCCCCTGTGGGTATCGAAACGACCCTCTTCGGGAGTGCCACTGCACGGTGCCGCAGATCGAGCGGTACATGTCAAAGATTTCCGGACCGCTTCTGGACCGGATCGACATCCACATCGAGGTGCCGGCCGTGCCGTTCCGCGAACTCTCCGGGGGCGCGGCGGGAACCAGCAGTGCTCAGATGCGGGCCCAGGTCGTGGCCGCCCGGGAGCGGCAAGCTCGGCGTTTCGCCGGGAGCAAAGCTCGCTATAATGCCGATATGAGTCACCGGCAGACGCGGGAGTTCTGCCGCCTGAACGAGGAGGGGCGGAATCTATTGAAATCGGCGATGCAGGAGATGGGCCTCTCCGCCCGGGCCCATGACAAAGTGCTCCGAGTCGCCCGAACCATCGCCGATCTGGATGGGAGCGACGACATCCAGCCGTCGCACATGAACGAAGCGATCAATTACCGGATGCTGGATCGACGGCTGTGGGCGTAAAGAGACGAATATGACGGTCAAACAGTGTGCGGAGTTCTTGGCGGAGTTTGTACGTCGGCCAGGCGTGGTGGGGGCTGTGGCGCCCAGTTCGCCGGTCCTGGCCCGGCGCATGGTCGAGTGGATCGACTGGCCCAAGGTCCAGACGGTGGTCGAGTACGGCCCGGGGACAGGCGCCTTCACCGGGCGAATCCTGGCCGAGAAGCCACCGGCCGCGACGTTCTTCGCGTTGGAGATCAACCCTCGCTTCGTGGCCGCTCTGGCCGATCGCTATCCCGAGGTGAACGTGTATCAGGAAAGCGTGGGGAACGTGCAGGCCGTCTGTGGCAAAGAGGGCGTAGCCCACGTCGACGCAATCCTCTGCGGCCTGCCCTGGGCAGCGTTTTCCGACGAGGACCAAACGGCCTACCTCGACGCGATGATGGCCGTCTTGCGGCCTGGCGGACAGTTCGTCACATTCGCCTATCTGCAGGGCTTATTGTTACCGGCCGGCCAGCGGTTCCGCCGCAAGCTGCGACGCTACTTCGCCACGGTCGAGATGAGCAGGACCGCGTGGAGGAACTTTCCACCGGCGTTCGTGTACCGCTGCCGGCGATAGCCGGGAACTCGCGGAACTCCCAGCAACACTACGCCCGATTCTCTGGATAGCGGCTGCCACGGCCGGTCGGCTGCGGTTTTTTCTTGGGGAAGAGCCGCTTGCCGACGCCGCGGCGGGCCAGACCGGCGGCCCAATGCTGAACGTTACGAGCGACGACCGCCGGCCGCTTGTGCGGAGCCCAAGGTGGACGGCTGCTGACCTTCGGGGCGCCGGCCATCGAGTTTCCGTTGGTCAGCGAGGCCTTCGTGGCCACCATCACGGTGAACAACGAGTGCCGCGACGTCTTGAATCGCTGCGTGACGTGCAGCGGGAAGCCTTTGATAACTTCGTCAAATCGCAGCGTCGTGCGCCAACCGATCCGCCGCGTGACCGGATCGAGCAAATCGACCAGCGGCGCCAGCCACTTCTTTTCGCTACGGAAATGGTTGATGATCACGACGGTTCCCCCGGTCTTTGTGACACGCAGCATCTCGCGTA
>JBDKTH010000885.1:0-5478 GCA_039680305.1 Thermoguttaceae bacterium
GAGCAGGACGCCGGCGTTATCGCAGTCGAGGATCGTGCAGCCCGTCACATTCACCCGCTGGCACTTCTCCAGCACCACGCCGGCCGGGGCCCGACGCACCTGGGTGATGTGCAAGCCGGTCATCGTCAGATCCTGGCAGTTTTGCACGAGCACGCCGCCGTTGCAGGTCTTCTCATCCTTGTATTGCGGGTTGCGATCGAACAAGTTCGGGCCGACCACGACATTGGTGCTATCGACGATCCGCAAATCGTGCTGCACCGCCACGCCAAACGTGTTACCAACGAGGCTTACGCCCCGGGCCTTTTGGAGGTCGATGTTGACCACCACGTCGCTGATGACGTTGTTGGCGATCGTCAGGTGTCCCCAGCGGCGATCCTTGGCGTCGGCGCCGAGGTAGCGAATGTTGGCCGCGTCGGGGCCGCGGCCGTGTTGGATCGTGCAGCCGGTGATGGCGATCTCGGCCGTGCCGGCGCCGTCGCCGCTGCAGTCGATCAGCACGTTGGCCGTCGGCGGTTGATCGGGCGAAGTATTGCACTCCAGGTCGCAGCCGGCGATGTGCAGGTTGCGCACGTCGCCCGAGCGGGAGACGATCCCGCCGCCCGCATTGTAGCTGATGTGGCAGCCGGTCACGTTGATCTGGTGCAGGTTCACGCCGTCGAGATACAGGCCGATCCCCCGGTTATGATAGAGGTGGCTCGTGGCGACCAAGACGTTGCGATTGCGCCGCACCAGGTGAATCCCGTGCAGGCACTCGCGGATGTCGACGCGCGAGATGGTCAACTGCATCGTTCCCTCGGCCTCGATCCCCACCGCCTCCGAATGGGCCCCGAGGATCTCCAGCCCCTCGACGGTCGGCATCCGTTCGTCGGGCTTGAGGTATTCGGGATCGGCCGATCCTGCGTGGGTGCCCTTCAGCTTGATCGCCGGGCCGGGGCCGGCCATGAGGAGCCGGGCGGAGCCGTCGCCGGTCAACGCGGTGGGGCCGACTTTGCTCAGTTCGACGACGATCGGCCGAGTGATGCGGTAGACGCCGCGTGGGAAACGGATGCTCCCCAGGCCGGCATCGACCGCCTTTTGGATCGCCGCGGTGTCGTCGGCCTGGCCGTCCCCCACGGCGCCAAAGTCCTTAACCGTGGCCAACGGGGCCTTGGCGGGATCGGCCGCCAAGAGCGTTTCCGCAGTCGACAGGATCGTCAGCACGGAGCACACGCCCGCAAGCACCGTCAAACGTTGCATGATTCGCACCTCCATCAGGCTTGGCAACTTCCGCCCAGGATATGCCGAAACCCACGGGGATGCAATCCTTGCCGGGCCGCAAAGGCGGATGAAGTGGGGCGGCAGGGATCCACGGCGAGCTAGCCGACCGACGACGGCAGCCAAAAGTGTCCAATCTAGCCGTGTGGGAGGGAATCGCGTTTCCGCCAAGAAACAGCGACGGGACGGACGTCACTCCTCAAGGAAGACGACGTTCGTCCCGTGGACGTGTTTTCTTCCCGTCCATCGGAGCCGGCAGCGTTCAGGATTTCGCGGCCGGCTCGCGATGGAGCGGGATCACCGGGAGGTAGTTCGTTGGGCGAGGCACACGCCGCGATCGGCTCAGTTCACGGGGGCCGGGGCATACGTCTCGGGGCCCGGGGTAATCGGCATTGTCGTCACCGCGGGAGCGCATCCGCCGCCGCACGCCGGGGCGACACAAGGCGCCTCGCACGGAGCGCACGGATCAACGCAGACGGCATCTTGCCGCAGGCGGGGGAACAACGCGCCACGGCGGAACAAACCGCCACACTCGCAACCGACCGAACTCGCCAAAAGGGCCGCCACAGCCGTCAGGATCATCAGCTTCTTCATTCTTAGTATCTCCTGTCGAATCCAGCTCGCTTCCTCAGGCGAAGCCATCGACTAAAATACTCTACACCACGTTGGTTGATGTGCAAACGCGACTGTTGATTTTTTGAAACGAGCCTCTTTTTTTACGTCGCGTTGTCGGAACATCGGGTAGAGTTTCCCTGGAACCTGGCAACCTTGATCGTTGACCGTCTCTAACCTATGGTCCATCCATGAACTCTCTCACCTTGCGATCTTCCGCGCGTCTGGTTGTCTTCGTCACGCTCGGCATTCTCGGCACGTTCGCCTCCGCCGCCGAGAACACGGGAGGACAGGTCTGGCTGTTGAGCACCCGTCGGGCACCGCTCTCCAGCCCCCTGGGGTGCCCTGTGCCGATCGACCACTGGGCTTTGGGGCCCGACGACACCTGGTTGCCCAGCGACGAGGCCGCGTTCCACGCCAGCGACATGCCGACGATGCCCACCTGCATCTTTATCCACGGCAACCGGTCGGAGTGGCAAGACGCGATCGATGCCGGCTGGCGTGCCTATGGACAACTGAAGCAGCAGGCCGGCCCGCAACCCTTCCGCTTCGTCATCTGGTCGTGGCCGTCCGAACAGGTCCACCGGCGCAATCGGCCCGACGCCCAGGAGAAAGCGGAACGGAGCGACGGCCAGGCCATCTACCTGGCCCAGTGGCTCGATCGCCTTCATCCTGACGTCCCGGTGAGCCTGATCGGCTACAGCTTCGGGGCCCGCATCGCCACCGGAGCCATGCATCTGTTGGGCGGAGGCACCTTCGCCGGCCAGGCGCTGCCGCAGACCAATCCCCGACAAGTCGCTGTGCGTGCCGTGTTGGTGGCGGCGGCCGAGGATTTTGATTGGCTCTTGCCCGGCCACTGCCATGGCTTGGCCCTGAACCAATTGGAACGGGTGCTGATCACGGTCAACGGCTCGGATCCGGCCCTGCGCTGGTACCGCCTGATGTATGGCCGGGGTGGTCCGGAAGCCTTGGGCTACGCGGGCCTTTGCCCCGGATGGGTCGGCCCGGAAGCGGGCAAGGTCGAGATGCTCGACCTGAGCTGCGAGGTGGGGCGGATCCACGACTGGGCCTGCTATGTGCTCGCCCCCTCGCTCAATGCACGCCTCGGGTGGTACACCTTCCTTGCCCCCGCCACCCCACCGCTCGCCGTGGCTCCGGCACAATAGGGTTTTCACGCCGCCCTCCGAGCCGGGTCCGGCGGACCCGTCCAGAAATAACTTGGAGAATTGAGCTACCAATGAAGCAACTGCCGTGGGAAAACACCGGAAGTCTGCACTGGGGGCGGCGGCAGTTGCTTCATTGATGAACGACGAATTCCCGGGAAAACTGCCAAAGAACCCACCAGTCCCCCAATAGAAAGAGAGAATCCGCCGTTGGTCATGGATTGCCAAGCGCCAAAGGCTCGGCGGATTCTCTCTTTCTAGTAGCTCAATTCTCCAAGTTATTTCTGGACGGGTCCGGCGGGCGGTTGCCCTAGGCGAACTGCGGCCGGTGTTCCATAATGAAAGGATGGAACAGGCCAAGGCATATCTCAACGGACGTTTTCTTCCCGCTACCGAACTGGCGATCTCTCCCACGGACACGGGCTTTGTGCTCGGCGCGGTGATCGCCGAGCAGTTGCGCACCTTTCACGGCCAGGTCTTCCGGCTCGACGACCACCTGGCTCGGTTGGAACACTCGCTGGAAATCCTCGCCCTCGATCCGGGCATGACCCGCCAGCAGTTCACCGAGGTCGCCCTGGAGTTGATCGGGCACAACTATCGGCTGTTGCCGCCGGGAGGCGATCTGGGGCTGTCGATCTTCGTGACCCCCGGGGCTTATCCGGCTTACTCCTCGCCGGGGCTCTCGCGACCGGTCGTCTGCCTGCACACCTACCCACTGCCCTTCTGGCTCTGGGCGGAGAAGTACACGACGGGCCAGGCGCTAGCGGTTCCCGAAATCCGCCAGGTGCCGGCCAATTGCTGGCCGCCCACGCTGAAGTGCCGCAGCCGGATGCACTACTATCTGGCCGATCGGCAGGCCGCGCAGATCGAGCGGGGCTCCCGGGCCCTTTTGTTGGATCAGGAGGGGTTCGTCACCGAGGCCTCGACGGCCAACATCATGGTCTACCGCAAGGACGAAGGGCTGCTCAGTCCGCCGATCGACAAGGTCCTGCCTGGAATCAGCATGGCCGAGGTGAATGACCTGGCCGCGAAGCTCGACATTCCCACCGGACATCGCGACCTGAGAGTCGATGACGTGGCCACGGCCGACGAGGTCCTGTTGACCAGCACGCCCCTCTGCCTGCTACCGGTCACGCGGCTCAACGGCCACCCGATCGCCGACGGCCGCCCCGGCCCGCTCTATCACCGGTTGTTGGCCGCTTGGAACGACCAGGTCGGCCTCGACATCGCCGCACAAGCCGAAGGACGGAAGACGAAGGACGAAGGACTAAGGACGAAGGACTAAGGGAAGGAGGGCTCCTCCCCAGAATTCGTGGGCGATATTCAACGGTCGTACACGGTACGGGTGAAATAGCCACTCTGGACGCGAAAGCGTTCTTCGCCGGAAAAAGCCGTGAACAGAGAAGAGGAACCCGTAGTTCCTGGCGAGTACGGGTTCCTCGGCGTACTGCCTTCTGCCTACTTGGTCACAATGCATCCCAGCAGTTGCGCGTCGTGTTCTGCCAGCAGGCGAACGGCCTGGCGGATCTCGTGGCGATCGGTGTGACCGAGTCGGGCCAGCAGATAGGTGCCCTGACAATGGGCGGCCATCAGGGTGGCAAACGGGTGATGGAGGGAAGGGGTGTCGAGGAGCACGAGCCGATAGTGGCTACGCAATTCCTTGACCAGCGCGGCGAACTTCTGCGGTTCGAGCGACCAGTCATTCTCGACGGTCACGCGGTTTCCCGGCAACACGTCCAGATGCGGCTCGGACGTCTTGCGGATCACTTCCGGCCACTGGACAATCCCCGCCAAAACGTCAGCCAGGCCCAGTCCGACAGAAAGACCGAAGACCTGCGTCAAGTCAGGCTGGCGGAAGTTGGCATCCACCAGCAGGACGTCCTCCCCCAGTCGAGCCGCCAACACGATGGCCAGCGGGGCCAAGGTGCTCGTCTTCCCTTCGCCGTCGGCCGGACTGGTAAACAGCAACGTCTGCGAGCGATCCGCCCCGCGACGGGCGAGAATCTTATCGGCCAGATCCGTGTACTGCGGGTCGAACTCGGACGGCGGGGTTTCATTCTCTGCCAGTTCGGGCACGACGCTCAAGAGTCTCGGCGGCGCCGGTTCGTCCACCGTTGCCGAGGCCGCCGGTTCCTCCTCGGCGGGCTTTTTGACAGTCGGCTCCTCGACGGACACCTCGGGTTCGACCACGGCCGTCTCTTGCCGCGTTACCGATGGACTCCACGGCATGGCCGGGCGGTTCAGGCCGAAACGGGCCAGTTCTTCGGCGGAAACCACGCCCAGGGCCTGAGAAGCCTGAGGATGTTTGGCCTCGATCTGCCTCAGCGCATTCAACATCCGGCTCACGGCGATGCTCCTTCATCCTCTTCGGTTCATCAATGAAGCAACTGCCGCAGCACTCCTAGCAGCTGCGCCGCAGGTGGGCGAACAATTGACGGTACTCTTGCCG
>JBDKTH010000714.1:0-2201 GCA_039680305.1 Thermoguttaceae bacterium
GACGCGAAGGCTCCGCAGCGCCGGCAGGACGAGGGATACGGCCGTCAGCCAGTGGCGGCGGAGATACGACAGCTTCTGCGGAGCGAGCGCGAATTCCAGGAGGAAATGGACCACGAACAGGCCCCAGATGAGCCAGGTCACGCTGGCCAACAGCGGTGAGAGCCCCTCCGTGAAATCCACGATCAACAGCCCGAGCCAGACAAAGGCCAGCACCGTCATGGGCGTGCGGAGCAGCTTGGCCGTTCGGCAGAGCAGCCTCCATCGCTGCCGGTTCAGCGGTTTCTTGCTCTCGGGTTGTCTGCTCGGGCTGGGTTCGCATGACATGTCGACCGCCCTGATGATCGGTGCTCGGCCAACTCAAGAAACGATTCGGAAAGAACGGCTGCAACTGGTATGACGATTTGTCTCGCTGGCGACCGGTTCGATTCAGTCGCCTATTGCTTCTGGACGTCCAGTTCCCCCGATGCCTTTTCCACGACCACGTAATGGCTCCCATCCGAGGGCTTCAGCGAGGCGTCGCGGCCGGCCAAGGTGAAGTCGAGTTGGCTGGGCCGACAGCGCGCGTGCGTTCGGGTGACACGCGGAGAGAGGGAGAACGTGCGTTGGGAGTCCTTCGCCACCACCTTGTAACGCACCGACTGGTCGCTCTGGTTGGTAATCTGGAATTGGAGGCTCTTGGACTTCGGCCGGCCGAACAGCTGCACGGCGAAGTACGCTCCACTTTCCTCGCTGTGGGCTACGCCCACGCCCGTTTCCGTCACGTCGGGATCGAGCATGTTCTTGCGGTGCTCGGGCGACTGCTTCCAACCGGTGGCGAAGGCCTCGGCGAGTTGCTCCGTGCCAAAGCCGGCGGAACGGTACTGATAGGCGATATTCTCGGCCACGAGGCAGTAGTCGTAGCCGTGGTCCGCCACACGCTGGCTCGGTCGTTTGCCGTCGGCCGTATGGCCGTACTGGTTGGTTCGGGCCATGAACTGCACAAAGTCCTTGGCGGTGTTCATCAACCTGGGATCGGTCTTCACCGGTTCCCTGCCCTCCTCGCGGCGAAACTGGTTGGTCTTCTCGATGATCAAGTCCACCACCACTGACAACTCCGGACTTGGCTGCGCCTTGGCCTCCTGCGGGTCGGCCGGCTCATCCCGGTTGAATTCCTCCAGACTCTGCCCCCAAGAGAGGGTCGCCTGTATACCCAGCCAAAGGGCTCCGCCGATAAGCACATACTTCAATGACATTTCCCCATTCTCCCTATCGAGCGATCCTCCTCGCGAGTCACGTCCGTTGCCGATGGAGTGCAAAGACGATTCCGAATGCGGACGGATTGCGAGGCTCCAAGGCGGTCGTCCGGGTCGGACCGCGACAAGATGACTGGCTCCCCAGCCCGCGAATCGCCGCTCTGATCTACGCGATCGCTGCCCAGGGTCCTGGGCAATGCCATCGTGGGCGTTTTCGGAGTTCGCCTTGCCTTCCCTCTGGCCCCTCTATAATCGCTTGAGAGGGCGGGCACGAATGGGTTTTGTTCGTCAGAATCCATCAGGTGGTGACTCCTGCCGCCGTGGTACAGAAGATCTCCAGGCCGGTCATCCAAGGGGTGAGGCGACTTGCTGGAACGACCTGCGGAGCGAACAAGGGGTGACGCGATGGACACAGAAAGCACGCGCAGAGGTTTCTTGTATGGGACGACCCTGGCCGCGGCCGGCTGGGCGGCGGGGGCGGCCCAAAGGTCGGCCGGTGCCGCAGAGCAGCCGGCGGAATCGCATCACCACCACGCGCCGGGCGAGGCGAACCAGGTCGTGCCCGACGATCCACGCGACCAGTTCCTAGCCAGAAGAAAAGCGATACGACTATCGCGCAACGGCAAACCCGCATGGCCCCCTCTCCTTTGAATCGCTGGCAGGACGAATTCTCAGAAGGGGTTATCTACAAAAGGCTGATTTGAGCTGCCCCCGCCCGATGAACGGAAAACAGGTGCCTTTGATGACAACCTCTATGGGGTGTATCGGCTAGGACACGCAGAAACGTGGGGCGATTTTCAGCTTGCGAGGGGATCGCGACTAGGATGCTCGGCGTATTCATCAAGGTCTTCCTGATTTGACAGACGACCACTGTCCGACCACCGGCCGGGAATCACCGTTTGGCGTCCGGCTTCTGAGCCTCAGGTGCAGAGGCGACCTGAAGACTGTTAACCACCCGCTCGACCCCAA
>JBDKTH010000338.1:0-2670 GCA_039680305.1 Thermoguttaceae bacterium
TGATCCTGCAAGCCGCCTCCACAGCCGGCCGGCACTCCGCGGACGGACCCCAGGTTAAGGGAGAGACATGTGGAAAGCCTCACGTGTTGTGATGCAAATTTTGCGTCGCAGTGCACATTCGCAAGTGACTGTTATGCAGGTAATTACATTTACGTGAAAAGACGTAAGTGAGCTAACCCGAAAGTGGGGGTGTGTTGCGTAATTCAGGGGTTACTACGTAGTTCGGCTCGGTATGTACCACCTATGTTTACCGCCCCCCACATGGTTTCCGTGATCCGGAAGTCCCTGGCCCGTGCTCTGCAGGGAGCACGAGCCATGTGCGCAGCCGCCCTCGGCGTTTGCGTCGGGCCTGACGACCGTACTCCAAGCGCGAGGGCAATTTGTCGAAAGCGTCGATTGTCAAAGATCAAAACGGCTCGCCTTTTTGGGCTGCCAGGAAATGAGCCTAGCAGAACGGCTGGCCCAATTTCAACTCGATTTGCCGTGGCGGAGTTCGGGAAGGAGGAAGAGACTATCTCACAACTTCCTCTCCATTCGGTGGGGGGCGGGGTGAAGGGAAGCGAAATGGTCGCCCATAGAAACGCTTTCCGGATCATTCCACTCTTCTGAGGGTGTGAACCTTCCTTGTCGCGCCGCGGTCCTGAAGTGTGCAATAGCTCGGCTTGAAATGGTTGGGGCCGAGTCATATCCTGAATGGTTGCACCAATATTGGTGCGTGTCCCCTAGGGTGAGGTTTTCGAGGAGTCCCTCCGTGACCATGGCCAACAATAAACGAAGCGGCGAATCCAGCAAGCCAGCCACGATGCAGCTCACCAGCGGGGCTGACGTCGTGGTCCAGTCGTTGGTCGATCACGGGGTCGAGGTCGTATTCGCCTATCCTGGCGGGGCGAGCATTCCGTTGCATCAAGCCCTCACCCGGTTCCGCGACAAGATCCGCGTGGTCCTGCCGCGTCACGAGCAGGGGGGCGGCTTTGCCGCGCAAGGCTATGCCCGCTCGACCGGCAAGGTCGGCGTCTGTATGGCGACCAGCGGCCCGGGGGCGACCAATCTGGTCACCTCGATCGCCGACGCCAAACTCGACAGCGTTCCCCTGGTGGCGATCACCGGTCAGGTCGGCGCCTCGGTGATTGGCACCGACGCCTTCCAAGAGACGCCGATCGTCGAGGTCTGCCGGAGCGTGACCAAGCACCACTACCTGGTCACCGATCCGAACGATGTGGCCCGGGTGATCCGCGAGGCCTTTTATATTGCCAATACCGGCCGGCCCGGTCCGGTCCTGGTCGATATTCCCAAGAACGTGCAGCTTGCCCAGATTCCCGTGGAAGGCGAGGCCTCCATGGACCTCCCCGGGTATCGCGGCGAGCGGCGGCGGGCCAAGGCCTGGCAGATTCAGGCGATCGCCGAAGCGATCCGCACGGCCAAGCGGCCGGTGATCTACGCCGGCGGCGGGGTGATCGCCTCCAACGCCGCCGAGGAGTTGTTCAAGCTGGTCGAGAAGACCGGGATCCCCGTGGCCATGACCTCCAATGGCCTTGGCGGTTTTCCCGGCGACCATCCGCTCTCGCTCGACATGCTCGGGATGCACGGCAGCGTCTATGCGAACTACGCGGTCAACGAGTCCGACCTGCTGCTGGCCTTTGGCGTGCGGTTCGACGACCGGGTGACCGGCAAGGTCAGCGAGTTTGCCAAGCACGGCAAGATCGTGCACGTCGACATTGATCCGTCGGAGATCAACAAGATCAAGCAGGCTGATCTCCCGGTGGTCAGCGATCTGCACTACGCCCTGGCCGAGCTGAACAAGGTCGTCCGGGCGCCCGAGACGTCGTTGGACGAGTGGGTCAAGAAGGTCCAGGCCTGGAAGAAGTCGGACCCCTTCCACTACGACGAGACGGCCGAAGACATTCTCCCGCAACATGCGATTCGCACGCTCTGGGAGCTGACCAAGGATCGCGACGCGATCATCGCCACCGGCGTGGGGCAGCACCAGATGTGGACCGCGCAGTTCTACAAGTTCCGTCGGGCGCGGACGTGGATTTCCAGTTGTGGGCTGGGGACCATGGGCTTTGGGCTGCCGGCCGCAGTGGGAGCCAAGGTCGCCAATCCGGACAAGCTGGTGGTCGACATCGACGGCGACGGCAGCCTCCTGATGAACGTTCAGGAGATGGCCACCTGCTTCTGCGAAAAGGTGCCGGTGAAAGTCCTGCTGTTGAACAATCAGCATCTGGGCATGGTGGTGCAGTGGGAGGACCGGTTCCATGCCTCGAACCGGGCTCATACCTATCTTGGGCCGATCGACGACCCCGAGGCGACCGGTCATGGCAAGGGGATCGGGCCTGCGCAGCGGTATCCCGATTTTGTCGCGATTGCCAAGGGGTTTGGCTGGCAGGCCCGGCACGTCCGCCGCAAGGCCGACCTGGTCGACGGCCTCAAGGACCTGATTGCCGCCCCTGGCCCGTTCCTGCTCGATGTGGCCGTGCCCTATCAGGAGCACGTGCTGCCAATGATCCCCGCCGGGATGACCGTTCGGGAGCTGATCAAGGAGTAGCTCGTGCGAGTCGCTCGTGCTATCGGGGGCTCGCACCGCCAGCATTGCCCTTGACCCCACCGAACCGTAGCGGTATCCTCCGCGCCGTGGCCTCATCGGCGAGCCGCGGATTATGGTCCTCTTGG
>JBDKTH010000891.1:0-2451 GCA_039680305.1 Thermoguttaceae bacterium
CGAGTGGCGGGCCTCGCACGCCCGGCGCCGCCTTACCTGATTACCGATCCTGGGTGCCAACTTCCTGACACCGGCGGCGTCCAAAGGGTTCGCGGCCGCGTGAAATGCCAGCAGCCCCCGGTCCGACATGCGGACCGGGGGTCTCGGGTCTACAGTTCGACCGCCTCGACCTCGGCCACGAACCGGCCGGCGTCGTCGGCCAGGAAGGCCGCCACGACGCTGAACACGGCGTCACTGAAGCCGCCGACGTTCAGGATGTCGCTTTGCTCCGGGGCCTGGGTCGTGCCGTACGGCTGGAGGTCGATGCAGACCAGCTTCGGGCTGGCCGCGGCGTTCCCCGCCAGCCGCTTCTGGTTCTGGACGAACCGCTGCCACTGGTCGAGCATGCCGGTTGAGCCCTGGCGGCCATGGGCAAACGGCTGCCCCTGGCAGACCCAGCTCTGGTTGTCGCTCACGAGCACGCAGCCGGCAAACCGCCGCTGGCGGTACTTGGTGTTGGCCGCCTGAAGCGGCAGCGAGCAGTCGGTGCCGCCGCCTCCGTAGCGAGCCAGGCGCTCGGCCAGGCTCAGGACGGAATCGCTCGGGTCAATGAAGGCCTCGTAGGCCTCGGTGTCGAACGGGATGACGACGCTCTCCGGATTGCGGCGGAGGATGGCCGCGACGTCCACGCACCGGATCTTGCTCGTCGCCCCCCGGCCACGGTTGCCCGTGACCGGCGAACTCATCGAGCCCGAAGTGTCCAGCCCGATCACGATCGGCCCCGGCAGTTCCGGCACGTTGCCGCAGGCGATCTCGGCCGCCTTGTGCAGGGCGGTCTTGATCTTCTTCGGGACCGACTCGTCAACGTTCAGGTAGGCGGCCAGGTACTGGTAGGGGAACTGGCGCGAGCGGTGAATCTCTTCCTCATCGGCGATCCGATCGGCCACGTAGTCCACCATACTGGCATCGGCCGACGCTGCCTGGAAGCCCAGGGCCTCGCGGAGCGCCCGGCCGACCGTCCAGCCCGTGTTTGCCACAGGGCCGAAGACCTCGTGTCGGGCGAGCGTGTTGAGGTTCATGCGCAGCGCCTGCGGCCCCATCTTCCGACAAATCGCCTTCCAGACCTCCGGGCCCTTGGCCGCATCGGCCAACAGGTCCCAGCGGGCCGACAGCTCACGGATGATTTCGGCTTGGGCCTCCTCGCTCTCCGCCTGCCGGTAAGCGACCAGCCGGCGGACTTCTTCCGGCAGATCGGCCTCGGTGGACGGGGCCCAACGCTCGATCGACTTGTCGGTCAGCCAGCCGAACAGGGCCCGGCGCGGGTTATCCTTGGGCGACGGCCGTGCCAGGCGCAGGACGTCGCGCAGGCTCGGATCGTGACCGATCGAGGCCGCCAGCAGCTTTTCGGCCGACGCCCCGTTGAGCCACCGCTGGAACGCCCGCTTGAGCGAGCTGCCAAGGCCCTTGCGGCCGAACTGGCCCGAGCGAACCATCTGGAACACAGTGCGCAGGACGCGGCCGTTGTCGACGACGCGGTCGAACACCCGGTGCATGAGCTGGTTGTCTCGCGTGGCCAGGGTCACGATGAGCGCGGCCGGCATGTCCTTCATAAGCGCCTTTTGGCGCGAGTAGACGGCCAGCTTGGCCAGGAAGACATTGTCGTCGACCTGACCGACGAGCGTCCGAAACGCGTCGAGTTGGGCGTCGGCCGTGGCGTAGTAGGTGCCGCCAAAGCAGCCAGTGGCTGCCAGTTGGGCCAGGGCGTGCTTCGGTGCAAGCTGGTAGGCCGGGCCGCCGGCCTCGTTGCGGGTCTCGGCCCGGGGCAGGTGGCTCTTCCGGCTCGAAAACAGCGACTTGTTGGCCATCGTGACCTCCTCTCTCCGAGAGACACTGAACTGGATCTCCAAAAGACCCCGACGAGGTGGTTGCCAGAGAACTTTTTCCTGCGCGTCTACGATTCCGCCACAGCCCTCACGGCTGGCGGGACTTGCACCCGCACGATCTTGCGATCACAGGATTCGATGTACTCCAGCAGGCAGTCGGGGTTATCGTTTAGGACCGACGAGGGTTTTGGTCAGAGGCTCGTTCGGTGCTCTGCCGTTGAGCTACGGCGCAACAGGGTCCGCTAGCGCCGGTAGGATTCGAACCTACAACCACCGGGTTATGAACCATGTACTCCAACCGACAGTCGGTCCCTGCCCCTATCTTCTCCAGATTGTGCCCAACGAAGTGGTTGACGAGACAGTGCCTTTTGGCACAGGGTTACAGCCTGTGATGTAGTCCCGGCAGGCAGTTGGGTATCCTGTTAGAGAGCGGCAGACGAGGAATGGTTCGGACATTTTTCGCACTGGTATGTCCTCAGAACGGGCAGTTTCTTCGGTTCATCCGGGGTGGGCGGGAACCGTTGTAGTTCGTCCGGCGCAAGCGTACCTGGCGGTACGTTGGGGGACGCTGTCCCCTAAACCCCCTGGG
>JBDKTH010000470.1:0-16783 GCA_039680305.1 Thermoguttaceae bacterium
CGCCGGGCGTAGGTCATCAGGTATTCGGGCGAGCAGAGATAGATTCGCCGGTTGTCGACTTCTTTGGGCATCCCCGCGTTCGGCTGCACGACTAACGGCACAGCGGTCAGACGCACGGCCGCTTCCACGGCCCCCAATAGCCCGTCGGGCCCCATGCCGCAGTTCAGGCCAAAAGCCACCGGCTGCGAGCTGCCTTCGGGCAGCGGGGCCAGCATCCGCTCCAAAGGCTCGCCGCTGGCCGTCTCGCATTGGCCGACGATCACAAAGGAGAGGACGAACGGCACGTCCGGCAGACGCCGCATGGCCGCTGCACAAGTCTCCAGGGCCTGGCGATTGGGCTGGGTCTCGAACAGGATCACGTCGGCCCCACCCGCCATCAGGTTCTCGACCTGCTCGACGATCATGTCGTTCAGCCGGTCCTGATACTGCAACTGGCTCGGCAGCGGTCCGATCGAGCCGGCCACATAGATCCGACGCTCGGCCGCGTCGGCCACTTCGCGGGCCAGCCGAGCCCCGGCCCGGTTGATCTCGCCGACCTTGTCAGCCAACCCGTAATTGGCCAAGGTCACCCGATTGGCGCCAAAGGTATTGGTCGTCAGGACATCGGCCCCGGCGTTGGCATACTCGGTGTGAATCTGCCCAATCAGCTTGGGCTCAGACAAGCAAAGCTCGTCGAACGACCGATTCGTAAAGACGTGGTGCCGATAAAGCTCAGTCCCCATGGCCCCGTCGAAGATCAACACGCCTTCTTTGAGGGCCTGGGTGAATGTGGTTGTCGAGGGCATAGCGAAACTATCCATTCGTATGGTGGAATCCGGTATTGTATCGTGGATGGCCCCGGGTTGCCGAGCCACCAGAGGACGGTTTTCGGCTACACCCAGGGTGGCCCTTGAGAGTGGGGGGAATCCGAAACGAGCGGAGGCGGTAAGTGTCGCGAACGGGCCGAGAAGATGTCGTCAAAGCGACGACAGATCGCGGTCGTTTTAGGGGCTGACTCATCGAAGAGAATCGTGTAAGTTGTTCTCTAATCATAAGTTATGAGTGGATGAGTGCTAGCTTGGCATGCATCGTGCACTTAGGCTCTATCGCGTCTGACAACCACCGCGGCCCCGTGGCCGGCGTCCCTCTCCATCCCCGCTACCTGTAAGGAGTCTCCTATGCGACGCGTCATGTTGATCCTGGCGATCCTCGCCGTTCTTGGCCTGGTCACCGGCACTGCGATGGCCGGTCATCCATCCCATAAAGGCAGCCATGTCGAGGTCACCTTGACCGGTCACCACGGCGGTCACCACGGTGGCCACCATGGCGGACATCACGGACACTACGGATACCACCACGGTCCGCATTACTGGCGTCCGGCCCCGGCGCCCGTGGTCGTCTATGCGCCGGCTTACCGTCCCGCGGTCGTAGTCCCCGCGCCGGCGACGACCGTCGTGGTTCCCGCTCCCGCGCCGGCGTATGTTGTGCCGCGGGCCTACTACTACGATCCGCAACCGCACGGCGGGATCAGTGTCTTCGGTCGGAAGTTCGGGGTCTCAGTCGATTTCTGACCTGCGGCCATCCCGACGCTGAATTGCCCTAAGCCGGTGCGACAACTCGTCGCGGAAACACTCGGCACTCTGCTCAGGCGGCAGTCGTTCGCACGACTGCCGCCTTTTGTTTGGTCCCTTGGTTGGCGGCCGTCAACGAGCGAATCCGTTCTTCGGGTGACGTGGAAGTTCAACATCCACCGGCCTGGAAGCTTCTTGTGCAATGGCAAGCGTTCGTGCCAAGACAACTTGGCCAGGTTGTTCAGCGCAGAAGGGTGGTTCATGTTCAACGCGGCATCCTTAGCATCGCTAGGTTCTGGTGGCCAACCAGTTGAGACGTGACGGCTGATGGATGGCCTTCTACCCCCGACCTTCGGCATTGGGTTTGCAATGATTACCTTGGAAGTTATGGCATGGAGTCGCCACAGGTGACTCGACATGCCACTGGTCAATCCAGAAACCTTTTTTGAGAGAACGTGGAGGGACAAGGATGAAGCGATTGATGCTCGCACTGGCCTTTTTGGCCCTGTTGGGCTTCACAACGAGCATTGCGTCGGCCGACATCCTGTCGGAAGCCCAGGACGATGGTGCCCGAATTCAGACTGCGGTGCTCCACCCGGGGAACAATGCGCAGTTGGAGCCCGTCTGGCGGGGCTACGGCGGCTATGGTGGCTGGGGCCATAATGGCTGGGGCTGGGGCGGCCTGGGCTATGGCGCATGGGGCTATGGTGCCTGGGGCTGGGACGGTTGGTACGGTAGCCGTTGGCCGTATTCCGCCTAGTATCAACCGTACTGGGGCTACGGGTATGGCGGCTACTGGCCTTCGTACTATTCGTACCCGTATTACTCGTACTCGTGGTATCCGTATTCGGGCTGGGGTTGCTACTGAATGCTGGTGTCCCATGCGGGGCGACAGGAGGCCTGTCGCCCCGTCGCTTTTGCGCTCCACCCAAAGGATCATGACGGGTTAACACCTGCCTGATGTCAAACTGATCACACGCGTCCCTCCTGTTTATCGTTTGGAGGCGAGGGCCTTGATCTAAGTCGTTATATGGCGACCGCTAAGAATAAACCTTCTGCTCTTGGCCTGTGAGGCATTGGAGTTGCAGGATAAGCGATAGGTATTGTGGCATATCGTTCGTCACGAAGCTTGTCGCTCGTGAACGCAGATCCATTTCCAATTTGTCCTGTTTCTTTTCGAAACGGAGGGAGCAGATGAAGAACCTCTTCTTAGCCTTGGTCGGAATAGCCCTGTTGGGCTTTTCCACGAGTTGGGCGATGGCGGACACCAGTACTGCGGCCCCTCAATCCGGGACTCCGCAGTTTCAACACGCCGTGCTTCAGGCCGACGGCCCGCAGGCCGAAGTGCAAAAGGTTTGGGGGCGGCACCGCTGGGGTTGGGGTGGCGGCTACTGGGGCGGCTCTTACCCGTATTACGGTAGCTACTATCGCGGCTACTATCCGTACTACGGCGGCTATGGTGGCTATTACCCGTACTACGGCGGCTACTATGGTAGCTACTACTATCCACGCTATAGCTACTATGGTGGCTACTATCCGTACTACGGCGGTTACTGGTGGTACTAGTCGCTCAGTCTGTCTCAGCGGAATAGCGTGAACTCCTGTCATGCAGGGGCCTCGCTTGGAGAGTCGCCGGGGGCGGCAGGTGTTTGCCGCCCCCTCAGCGTTTCTTGGGCGGATCTACCGACCACGACGGGATGTCACGTTGATGACGTCATCCTGATGACACATCCCACTTGCCGTCCATTGCTAGGCGACGGAGCGACTGCGTAAGTTCTTACATACGAACGCGCTACAAGAAACGTTCGAGTGACGGTATGGCAGTTGCATTAGCGAGGAGTGAGAAAACATGCCAAGCTTCTCTGGCATTTGCTTCCCAAAAGGCTTTTCATCTTCTTCCTATCCATCCCTACAAGGAGGCTCGTTTATGCAGCGTCTGCTTCTTGGTCTGGCGGTTTTCGCAACGCTGGGTCTCACCGCAAGCACGACCCTCGCGCAGTCGCCTGACAATCGTGACAATCGTTCCCACAACCCGCTCCAATTGCTCACGACCGACATGGGGTATGTCGGGCAGAGTGGAGTGGCTGGGCTGCTGTATCAGGTAGGGTATCCACGCTATCGCCCCTACCATCACCACTACTATCGTCCGTATGGATACCGTGGCTACTATCCATACTATTGGGGATCGTCTCGTCCCTACTATTACCATGGCTTCTATCGCCCCTATCCGCGATTCCACCAAGGGTTCTATCACTGGGGTGGACACTGGAAGTAACATGCCCTGACCGTGCGTTTCACCGGTCGGTCAGTGGCCTATGTTCGTGGGCGGGAAGAAAGAGCGGGGTGGCAAAGAATGTTTGTCACCCCGCTGTTTTCTGGCGTCCGGCCTCAAAGATGCATGAGCTGAGAACTGTGGTTTTCCTAGACCGGTTTCCAGAGCGACGAAACGAGACGCTCTTGGGATTGGACAACCGGTCTTGGAACCGGTTCTCAGCCTTTCATCCATCGCACTGCCGGAAAGGATGCGGATGACCATGAAAACAAGCCTTCTGTTCCTCTGCGTAATGGCGGTCCTGGGTTTGCTGGCGACGGTGGCCTCGGCCCAGCCGCCAGGCATGCCCGTGCCAGGCATGCCCGCATTCCCGCCCGCCATGGGCGGCTTCTATCCCGGTCCGGTCTGTGACCGTTACTACCTGCCCTACTACCGCTTCCGCCTCTACCTCAATCCCCAAATTGGATACCGGCCGGAGGCGTATTCGCCGTATCCACCCCCGGCCGCCGCGTCGCCCTATGCGACGCGCGTGCCAGTGGGTTTCTGACTCGTGCGTCTGGCGGGCATGACCGCCGACCCTACCGCTCCAACGTGCGACATGCTAAAACACGAGGATGTCATCTAACCCGAACACGCGCATGTCGTACCACGAAGAATACTTCACCACGCCGGACGGCGCTCGGCTTCTGGAACGAGCTTGGCTGTTGGATGACGAGACGGCCGGGGCGGTGCTCGTCGTCCACGGGTTCGTTGAACACTCGGGCCGTTATGCGGAGTTGGCCGCGGCCTTGAACCAGCATGGCTTTGCCGTTTACAGCCTGGACCTGCGCGGCCATGGGCGGTCGGAAGGTGAACGAGTTTTCGTCTCTTCCTTCGAAGAGTACCTCACCGATCTGGACACTCTTCTGGGACGCATGCGGCAGCGAGAGCCGGGGAAGCCGATATTCCTGTTTGGCCACAGCATGGGTGGGCTGATTGCCCTGCAATTCGCCCTCAGACGGCAAGCGGAACTGCGCGGCCTGATCGTCAGTGGAGCCGTGGTGCGTTTGGGGGCGCGGGTGTTTCCCTGGCTGCGCCGCCTGGCGGTCGTGGCCGGATGGCTCTTGCCCCGTGTGCGTCTGGTGCGCATGGGCGGTGGGATGGTCTCCCGAGACCCGGCTGTCGTGGTCGACTTCCGTCGCGACCCGTTGGTCTTTCACGACCGGTTTCCCCTGCGCACCGGGGCCGAGATCATCCGCGCCGGCCGGCAGATCGAAGCACGGCTGGAGGAGTTCCGGCTCCCGCTGTTGATCCTTCACGGCACCGGGGACGTGGTAACCGATCCGGAAGGAAGCCGCCAGTTGTACGCGCGTGCCGATTCGCCCGACAAAACGCTCAAGCTCTACAAGGGGCTCTACCACGATCTGCTCCACGAACCGGAGCGGGAGCAGGTTATCGCGGAACTGGTCGCCTGGCTGAGCCAGCGGACCAAGGATGCGTGAGCCATCGGTGGGTCAGCCGACGGCGCAATACTCTGGCACTTCATCGCCGTTCGCGTGCAAGGCACGGTGGATCGCCTCGTACAACTCTTGGCGGTAGATCGCCTTTTCCTTGGGCGCTTGAATTCCCAGCGAAACACGGCCGCTTCCGGCGTCGAGGATCGTGATCGTGATATCGTCGTCGATGACGATGGACTGACCGATCTTGCGGCTAAGAACGAGCATTGCGATTCCCTCCTGCGATTCGCGGTTGGGCACTCCCTGCCGTGTTGGTGCCCGTTGTCGAAATACCTTAAGGGATTTACGGGGATCGCGGAATCAGGACACTCCCCCAAAGCCCCCTAGGGGAATGCCCTAGGGGTTAAGAGGGCTCGGGGGCGGCCAAAAACTAACGCTCACGTCTGGCCATAGCTACCCCTAATTGGCCACCATGCCCGGACTAGAGAGGTTGCGAGCCACGATCGGCGGTTGGTCGTTGGCCGGGGCCTGGGGCGTCGCGGCTGGGCTGAGCTCCGGCGTTTTTCCCTTGACGAAGGACGTGACCTGTTCCGGGGTCTGGGCCCCGAGGAGCATCCCGCTGACCCAGCCTGTCGGTTTTCGCTCGAAGCGGATCAACTGCGGAATTGCCTGAGCACGCGACAACAGATTGGCCAGTTTCGACTGCCGGTCGACATCCACATAGGTGAACTCCACCTCCTTTAGACCGCCCTGCTGCGTGACCGCCGGGATGACTGAGTTTTTCATGGTCATGCAGGCCGGGCACCAGTCGGCCCCCAACAGCACAACCAAGGGACGACCGGTGTCGACGCTCTTTTGATAGGCCGCCGAGTAATCCGTTTCCGGGACCACCAAAAGAGCCGCCTGTAGGGCCGCGGTCAGTACGAGACTTGCCATCATGCTCCTCCTAATCCTTGAAGATCCTGCCACTAGGAGCGGAACGAACCGCCCTGCCTAAGTACGCCTTTCTACCGCTACGTGCCAATTGTCCGGTGGTAGGCAAGTCCTATGCCCAAATCACCACCTCATCAGTTCTCTTCGCGTAAGTCCAGAGAATCGGCCGGGATAGATCAATGTTTTTGGCGGGGATCGGCCATCGGAGTGTTGCCGAAAACGTTCATTGGAGGCTGGCAAATGTGCACAATCGGGGACGTCATTGAACAGAGTTGTTCACCGAGAGTCGTCGCAGGGCCTGCCAGGAAGCTTGCACCCTCCGGGCCTTGCCGCCATAATGGCCCGCAGGCGCCCGTGGTGGGCTGCGGGCCCCTCCCTGTCGCACTGGCAAGGACCGGACACCTGATTGAACACCTTCCTCCCTGGACTCGCCTGCCATGACTCGCCTGACCCGTCGTGCATTGCTCGAAGAATCGCTCCTCGCCATGGCCGCCACGGCGACGATGCCGGTCGCCCATTTGCTGGGCGAAGAGAAGTCGTCGCAAAGCCCGAATGAACGCCTAAGCGTGGCCGTGATCGGCGTGCGTGGCCGCGGTGGCGATCACATCAGGGCGTTTGCCGCCCGGCCCGACTGCCAGGTGACCTACGTCTGCGACGTCGACCGGGAGATCGGTCAACGTGTGGCGGCCAAGGCTTCGACCGCCGGCAAGCCAGTGAAGTTTGTCGAGGACATGCGAGAAATCTTCGACGACAAGTCGGTCGACATCGTCTCCATCGCCACGCCCAACCACTGGCACTCCCTGGCGGCGATCTGGGCGATGCAAGCCGGCAAGGACGTGTACGTGGAAAAGCCGGTCAGCCACAATGTGAGTGAAGGCCGTCGCATGATTCAGGTCTCGCGCAAGTACAACCGCATCTGTCAGGGCGGCACGCAGCACCGCTCGGCAGGCCACAATCGCGAGGCGGCCCGCTATGTGAAGGAAGGCAAGCTCGGCGAGATCAAGCTTGCACGCACCGCCATGTATCGCCCCCGACGCTCGATTGGTCCGGCTGGCCAGAGCGAAGTCCCGGCGAGTGTCAACTACAACCTCTGGGCGGGCCCGGCGCCGATGGCTCCGATCACGCGCAAATCGTTCCACTACGACTGGCACTGGCTCTGGGACTATGGCAACGGGGAACTGGGCAACAACAGCATCCATGCCATCGATCTCTTGCGTCTGATCCTCGACCTCAAGGGGCTGGGACGCGGCGTGATGTGCTACGGCGGGCGCCAGTTCGACGACGCCGGCCAGACCCCCAACACCCAGGTCGTGATCCACGACTTCGGCCCGGTCACCGTGGTCAACGAGGTCCGCAACCTGAAGAGCCCCGGGCCCCGGATGGGCGGCGCCGTGCTGATCATCGGCACCGAGGGCTACATCGCCAGCGGCTTCACTTCTTGCTCCTTGTACGACCCGCAGGGCAAGCTGGTCCGGAAGTTCTCCGAGCCCGGCCAAGACCATTTTGCCAACTTCCTCAAGGCCGTGCGGAGCCGCAAACGCGAGGACCAGAACGCCGACATCGTCGAAGGCCACACCTCGACCGCCCTCTGCCATCTGGGCAACATCGCCTACCGTCTCGGCCAGCCCGCCTCTCCGACAGAGATCACCAAGCAACTCGAAACGCTCAAGGTGAACGACAACGTGCGGGAGACCTTTGCTCAGACTCAAGAGCACCTGAAGCAGAACAACGTGGACATCGCCAAGCAGCGGCTGCACCTCGGCCCCTGGCTGACGGTCAACAGCGACCAAGAGACCTTCGTCGACAATGCCCAGGCCAACGCCCTGCTGACCCGCGAGTATCGCAAGCCGTTCGTCGTCCCGGCGGCGGATGCGATTTGACATGCCTCACCATTTATTGATCCTCAGGTTACCAATGTCCGGGCTCGTCCCCGCCGGGCTTGCCCCGGCGGAACGCAGGATTGGGTGGACTACCCCCGAGAAACACGAAGCCGCCCGCCCCCACTGGGCTCGTCCCAGTGGAGCGTGGGATTGCTAAGGCGGCCGCGCAAGGGACGCAATCCTCCGCTCCCCCGGGACAAGCACGGCGGGGGCGTGGGAAAACCGTGCCTGGCCGGTAGTACGCCAATCCTGCGTTCCACTGGGACGAGCCCAGTGGGGACGGCGCAGGCACTGACATTCTCAATCTGAGGATCAATAGCCGGCTCATCTTGCCCGCCGTGTTTGAAGCGGACTTACAGGTAGAATCCATTCAAACGCGGCGGGCAAGATGAGCCGGCTAAATGAAGGGCGATGGTTGACGCCACTCGTTACCGCCAATCGCAGTGTGACGAGTGGCCCTGCTACCTCTACGGCTCGGACACGTCCCCACCTCCAAGGGGGACGCCCGCTATCCCTCCAGTACCACGGGGACTTTGGTCGAAGTATGGACAAGCGGCTCAAAGCTCTGTCCATCGGAGGGAGATGATGAAGCTCATCGAGTGGCTCAAGAAGCTCGGCATCCTGCAAGTCGGCGTCCAGGCGTCGGTCTACCGTAACGCCAAGGAGCGTCCCGACGACCTCTTCGACCCGAACCACATCAAACACGACACGTACACGGACCAGACGACCTCGTCGTATTCCGACGAGTCGTAGCATCGCGTAGCAGACCTCCGAGCCGGGGCGTGCCGCAGGAGGAATCGGGCCGAGACGGCCCGGCTCGGATTGGACTGTTGCATTGCCAACTCGCGACGCCGCGGTCTACGGCCTGGCCAACTCCGCCACCACCTCCCGCACCTGGGCGCTAAGCCGGGTGAGCACGTCGGCCAAGGGCGGCGTGGTCTGCTTGCCCGGGGCCAGCTCGGCCAGGGGCGTGGCGTAGAACTTGTCGGCGATCGCCTTGGCTTGCGTGCCGAACTCTTTGGGGCGACGCCACGGGGACTTGTCGCCGGCCGCCAGTCGCTTCTCGACCCAGACCCAATAGACGTCAAGCTCGGGACGGTAGACGTGCCGCACCAATTCGTAGTGGTGGCTGCGGCAGTAGTCGTTCTCGGCGTTCGACTTGAGGGTCTGCTCGGTGTGCGCGTTGATCTTCGGCTCGACGCCGCCGAGCGGCTGAGCCCGTTCGAGCCGCTTAAGCGAAGCGTACATCGAGAAATCGTCGGACTGAGCCGTCACGTCGCCGAGGCTGTCCAACAGGCCCTTGGTCAACTCGGCCAGCTTGCGAATTCGGGCCGGGTCGGCCTTGCCTTCGCGCCAGGCGTCCATGTCGAGCGAGGCTTTGAGGAGACTGGCCAGCATCGCCCGGCTGGCGATCGTCCGACCCATGTCCAGCGCGTCGCGGCGCCACAGGGGATTGTTCTGGCACGTGGCCGACATCGCGGACAGACGCGAAAGCACGTCAGACGCGGGCTTCAGGCTCGGACCGATCCGCTCATACTCCGAACGGATCCCCATCAGACGCTGCGGGGAAAGCGACGAGAACACGCCTGTGGTGAGCATCCGGAAATGGGTCTCGCCGAACGAGTTCCAGCGTCCGCCGCCCGGGCCCCAGCCATGGCTCCAGTGCACGCTCTGCGAGGTGACCAAAAAGTCCTTCCAGAGCGACTCCATCGCCCCGGCCAACTGGCCCGGATACCGGCCGCGGCAGAAGCGGTTAACGGCCACGGGCAACTCCTCGGTCGGCTTCCAACTGTTGGCCCCCAGGTATTCCAGGAGGAACGTGTCGCTGTGCGAGATTTCCGACCAGATGAACAGGCCCCGGCACTTCTCGTCGGCCGACGCCATGCGCAGCCGCTCGGCCAACAGCGAGTAATCCTCGTGGACGTCGCTGTTGCGTGCGTAGGAGTGGAAGATCCCGAACATCCAGGGGAAGTTGTTCAGCAGGTTCCAGTCGCGGAACGACAGCTTGTCGACGTCGTCGGCCGTGTAGTCGAAGACGAGTGTCTTCTGGGGGTCGAATTCCTTGAGCAGCCGCTGCACGTCGGGGTCCTTCCACCAGGCGATGAAATCCCAGCCGGCGATGATCAGCGGGGCGTCGGGATAGTGCTCGCGCAGCATCTGCTGCGTCTTGTGGTAGACGTATAGCTTGCGTTGGAGATTGTCGCGGGCGTCCTTGCCAAACGTGCGTTCCGCCAGGCCGATCGTGTGAAACATCCGCGGCGTGCCGAATTCACGGATGTGGGCCGCCGTGAGCTGCCAATAGCCGTCCCACGCGCGCTGGTCCTCGATGTCCCAGATCTGATGGGTGGCGAGCGAGTAGCCGCTCTTCTGATCGGTGGTCACGGGGAAGCCCGGCCGGTTCTTGAAGAACGCGCTGGGCGTGTGGGAATACCAGTGCGTGGGCGTGCCGGTGTCCTCAGGGTGCAGCAGCCCACGGTCAAAGGCGTAGCGCAACACGGCCTTGCGCAGCTCGCCGCGATAGCGCAACTGCCAGAACGAGGTGCGGTCGTCATAGGAGCGATCGACGCCGTCGGGATCCTTGTCGTCGGTTGGCGGGTAAGGGACGTCGGCAAACGCCCGCTGGAACAGGTCGTCGATCCCGATCCGCAGCATGAAGAGGTTGAACCGCTTCTTGAGCATCCAGTCGATTTCCCGCTTCCAGTCGTCCAGATCCCAGTGCTCGGCCTGGAAGCGGTGCAGCCCCCGATGGGCGAAGTAGCGCAGGCCGCGGTATTCGAAGTGGGGCTGTTCGGTGACATCGAGCTTGTCGAAGGCGATCTGGCTCTGCTTGGGAATCACGTCGCCGTCCCAAAAATACTCCGCCCCGGCCTGACGCCGGAAGAAGTCATAGACGGCATACAGGGTCGAGCGTCCGCTGCCGCCGGCCAGGATCAGGAAGCGGCGATTCTGATGCGGCACGCAGACGATCCGGTAGCCGTCGCCGCCATATTGAATGTTGAGCGTCTCGATCGCAGCGTCGAGGATCAGCCGATGAACGAGCGGCTGGACCGCGTCGGAGCCGATCAACACGAGGTCGCCTTCCGGCAGATTGTCCAGCGACGCCTTGTCCCAGGTTTTCAGCGGCAGCCGCTTGTCGGTCACTTTTTGCCAGAGGTCGACAAACGCCTCCCCGGCGATCTGGTAAGCCTTTTCCCCGACCGGCGGCGTCAGAACCGTGAGCGTCTCGGCGCGGGCCGACAGCGCGGCACAAAGCAGGATTCCGGCAGCAATCAGCGTCGTTTTCATCGGCGTGCTCCCCTGGAACAGAAGTAGAACAATCATAGAACAGTTAGCAGACTAAACGAAACCGGCTCGCGCGTCAAGCGTCCATTTCGAGAGACGGCAAGAATTCTGGTCAGCGCCCCCGGGAGCGAAACGGGACGCTAGCCAACTGACCGTTTATTGGTCTTCAGGTCAAGAATGTGCGGGTTCGTCCCCGCCGGGCTTGCCCCGATGGAACGGAGGATTGGGTGGACTACCCCGAGAAACAACACCAAGTCCCCGTCCCCACTGGGCTTGCCCCAGTGGAGCGCGGGATTGAGCCGGCGTCCCCGAGAGTGCATCAATCCTCCGCTCCCCCGGGACAAGCCCGGCGGGGACGGACGGAATACGCGGGTAGTTGGTAGTGCACCAATCCCTCGCTCCACTGGGGCAAGCCCAGTGGGGGCGACGCAGCCACCGACATTCCCAATCTGAAGAACAATAGCCCGCGGCACTTGTGCCAAACCGCTTAGCCGACCAGCACAATCGCGTAGGTCGCAAACGGCGGCAGTGGGACCGCTCCGCTTTCCACCGGCACGGTCCGTTCTGGACCGTCAAGATCGACAATCCTCGCTGTCCGGGCGGTTTTCCATCGCGAGCCGAGTTCCAGCCGCAGGTTCTGATGCGATTTCGGAGCGGCGTAGTTGACCAGGTGTACGAGGAGCCCGTCGCCGTCACGCTCGTAGGCACTCACGGCAACGGTATCGGGCCCGTGCAGCCGTACGGCAAGCCGATTGTCGGCCACCTTGCCGATCGCCGCCGCCAGTCGAGACGCTTGCTTGGGCAAGGGGACGCGGATCTCGTAACCGGACGTGATGGTCGAACGCACCGTCTCGGCCTCGATCCGCACGACCCGGTCGCCGGAAAGCTCGTCCAGGCCGCCCTGAGCGCGTGCGTTGCCGAGTTGGTCGCGGTGGCCGTTGTCACCCACGAGCACCAAGCTGCCGCCCTGACGGACAAACACGCGGATGGCCTCGCACTCCTGGTCGCTCAGATGCGACTGGCCCGCAACGACCAGCACGGCGAGACCGGCCAGCCGGCTCAGCTCATCGCCAAAAACCACTTCCCAGGAAAAGCCGTTGCGGATCAACACCTCTTCGGCGCCAAGCACCTGCGACCACGCCTCCTTGGCGTCGAAAGCCAACGAGGCGAAGCTGTGCAGCACGACCACGTCGCCGACCGGTCGGGCGCCGGCCATCAAGGGCTCATGGGTGCGCACAAAGGCGAGCGATTTGCCGAGGGCTTCGCCCAGCTTGGGCTGGTCGATGCGCATCCGACTGCCGTCGGCCTCCGGACGCAGGGCCCAATTCGTCCCCGGCACGCCTCGGTTGGCCGCCGCTTCCACGACCTGGAGCACGACGGCTTCCGGCGTCTCGGGCAGCCCCAGAGCCGTCTCGCGCCCGCGGCGCCAGGTGGTCGACACCACGCGGTAGCCGACGGCGATAGACTGCTTGTAGGCGCGGATTTGCGACACGAGCACGCCGTCGACCACACCGGGGAAATTGCCGTTTTCGGCGAACATCAAATTCAAATGCCGCCCCACGGCCGGCGCCCAGACGCTCCGCCGATAGGGATCGTCCGGGCTGCGTGGATAGGCTGGGTTGCCCAGCAGGAGCACGTCGGGACGAATGCTCCGGGCGTAGGCGGTAATCTCGCGGTGGTAATCGCCGAGGCTCTCGCAGCGGAAGCGAACCCACTCGCGAACCAATGGATCGGTGACCTTCGCGGCTGAGGTCTGCGTGGGCGGCAGGCGCACATGCTCGAAGGAGGCTAGGCCGAAGTGCTCCCGGGGCTTGGGATATCGGACGGCCAACCACGTGCGGAACGCCCGTTGGCAGCGAGGGCAGTAGCACGGTTCCGCGTAGTCGTTGTCGAAGTGCAAGCCGTCGAGCCCGACTTCTTCCAGGCCGGCCCGGATCACTCGCTTGAGATAGTCGCGGAATTCCTGGCTCAGGATGCAAGGGGTCCAGCGGTAATAGGCCCCGCCCCAGGTGCGCGGTTGCCCGAGTTGGTCGCGCTGGATCCACTGCTCCGCCTCGGGTTCTTCGGCCAGAAAGGTCTCGTAGTAGAGCGACCGCGACTGGCAGTAGCCGATCACACGCACGCCATGGCGATGGGCCGCCCGCACCAGTTCCGCAGTCCGCTGGGATTCCTCACGTTCATGTTTCAGGCCAAAGCCTTTGAAGAAATGGGTAATCGCCAGGTTGACGCCCAGCCTGGCCATCGTCTCGACAAGTTCTTCCGAGTGGAGCCGATCGAACCACGGCGTCACCCAGGCGGCACTGCCGTCGACCGCCCCAGTGTTGCTGCCCAGACGCCGGTAGTGATCCATTGGCTCCCAGCCCCACCAGGCCCAGTAGAGCGGCGATTGCGTGGCGGCCGTCTTGGGATCGCTGGCCCCCGCTTGAACCAATCCCGGCGCCAGATTGCCCGCGGCGTAGAGCGAGAGGAGGGAACCGGTTCCCAGTGAGCCGAGGAACTCGCGACGTTTCATGGATATCTCCTTTACGGTCGCAGCAGATCGGAGGTTTCGGCCAGTTTCCACGTCGCGCCGCCGTCGGGCGACATCATCAGCGCCCGGCGGCTGCCGTGATAATCCATGCGGTAGAACCAGTACGTGGACCAGTTGTCGTAGGAGAGGAACAGGCGTCCCGTGCGATCGAGGGTCAGACGGTGGTAAAAGACGCTGTACTCGGAGAAGGGCGACACGATCAGCGTGCGCGGGGCCTCCCAGGGTTTGCCCGAGGGCTTGCGCAGGTAGGCCAGCGTGCCGTGATGGCTGTTGGGGAACGGCTCCTCGCCAAAGCGGAACAGGCGGGCGACGAGATGCAGCGTATCGTCCGGTCCGCAGACCAGCCCGATGTACGTCAGGCTCAGCTTTTCGCCCACGGGCACCGGCTCGGTCCAGCCGGCCTGGGCATCGTTGGGCTGGAGCGATCGGGCATAGGGGAAAGGTTGCCCATGCGTGCCCACCAGCACGTGCAAGTAGCCTTGGCCATCGATCGTAATGCTGGGCGTATTGTGCACGTCATTGGCCGGCGGCCCGTGTCCAACCAGCGCCGGCTTGCCCAGGCGCCCCGTGGCGCGGTCATAGGTGGCCACATAGGTCGGCACGCCCGGGAGCTTGACCGCCGGATCGGTCGCCTCCGCCCAGACGACGTGAGCCTTGCTCCCTCGCGACACAACTCCCGAGGGAATCCCCGAATGGGCCGAGAAGCCGATCGCGTCCTTCGACACCAGGACCGACTCGCCGATCACCAGCCGGTTGTCGATCTTCTTGGGCCAGAACAATTCGAGGTCGTTGACCACACGCCAGATCAACTTCGCGTCGCGAGCGGTCTGGGTGTAACGGAGCACCGGCGGCGGTCCGTCCAGGGTATTCTGCCCGGAGAACTGCTCGAAGTCGAACGTGCGGGACTCGCCTTCGCGGCCGGGAAGCACGTAGGCGGAAAACGTCTTGCCGCCGTCGCGGCTATGCAGCAGCGAGATGGTGCGGCCCGTGTTGGCCAACACGTACATGTCGCCGTCGCGGTCAAAGGCGATCTTGTTGGACGGCATGCCGAACCCCGAGCCGTCAAACGAAGGCGTACGCGAGGTGACGGCCGTGCGCAGCCCGATCGTGGTCCACTTCCCGTCGCGACACGTGGCCACGCCGTCGGCCGTCCGCACCCACGGCCGGTTCTTCAGGTCGAAATAGACCTGGTTTTCTGTTGGATAGTCGGGCAGGTAGCCGAACTGCTCGTTCTCGTGGCGATAGGGTTTGAGCAAAAGCGGCATCGCCAGCGGTTGCGAGGCCGGCGCCGTGCCGGCTTTCACGGTCAACGTCGAGTAGGTGGAGAACTCCGGATCCTCGACCGGCGTCGCCCGGAGGTGGCAGACGCTGGTTTGGCCCTCAGCCGGCACCGTGTAGCGGGCCACGACGTTTTGAGCCTTCTTCGGCCCGAGCACCACGCGCTCGGTGGACAACTGCACGGGCCACGAGTCGCTCGGAAACTCCAGGGCCAGTTGCACGGTCTTCTTCTGGTCCGAGTTGTTGTGGACCTGGAAGACCACTTCTCCTTGCTCTCCAGGCCGGCCATAGGCTTGACGACTGTAGGGCGTCAGCAGCCAGCGGTACTCCAACAGCGGGAACCAGGAGTTGGGATCGGGGGTCCAGTAGGGCAAGTCGGGGTAGAGGTCCTGCCGTTCCCAACGCGTGACCCCATCGATCTGGATGGTCCCCTGCTGAACCGGCAGGTGCAAGCGCCAGGGCACCGCGTCGCGATGCGTCCCGGCGGGAATGGCGCACGAGGCCCGGCCATCGGCCTCCGGTTGGAGCGACTCGACCAGCGCGCCGCGCCGGTCGTAGACGTGCAGCGACCCGGTGTTCTTCGGCAGGCCGGTGATCTCGATGCCGAAGGCGTTTCTGCGTGGCAGGAAACAGACGTCGCCCGGCGCGTCGGGATTGCCCAACACGATCGGCTCCTCATGCCGCTTGTCGCGATGTCCGCGGTCCGTCTCGATCAGGTAGCGGGGACAATTGGTGCGGAAGCCCCAGAGGACTTCGTCGCCATACCGGTCTTGCGAGACGGTGACGTTCAGTCCGTAGACGCCTTTGCGTTCCACGTGCGTTGACAAGCGCACGCGCCGCGGCGGGCCGAGCTTCCGCGGCGTCTGGGCGTTGTCGTCGGGAATCGTCGCCTCGTCGAGCACCTGCCGGTCCGGTCCCACGAGGATCGCCCGCAGTTCGGTCTTGCGGTTCGGGCGATTCCGATCGCGTTTTTCCACGGTCACGGTCAGTTCCCCGGGCTCGGCCAGGAAATAGACGCCGCCCACCCCGCCGATTCGCAGGTCGAGCTCGTTTGCGCTGGCCGACGTTTCTTTCGCTCCCGTAGGACGGGACGACCGGGGCTCGGCGTTGCTTGCGGAAATGGCGAGCACGACGGAAAGAAACAAAGCCAAGGGGGCGACCAGACGTTTCATCGTTGCATTCCTCGTGCCCGCGGTTCTCTTGGGGGCTGGGTTGATTGCCAAACAGATACCACGACGCGGCACGAGTGCCGCGGCTAAACGGCTTGAAGCGAGTTCCATTCACAGTCCAGGCATCTGGCTGCCATCGTACCAGGACCAGCCGCCGGTTGCACGTCTCCGGTCCAGAAATCGTCCGGCGTGTGGTGCAGGCGCCCCGCCTGCCTTCCTCCGGTCGCAAGCGACCGGGCTATTGATCCTCAGGTTACCAATATCCGGGCTCGTCCCCGCCGGGCTTGCCCCGGTGGAACCGAGGATTGGGCGAACTACCCCGAGAAACCACGCGAAGCCGCCCGCCCCCACTGGGCTTGTCCCAGTGGAGCGTAGGATTGCCCAGGCGACCGCGCAAGTGAGCCAATCCGTCGCTCCCCCGGGACAAGCCCGGCGGGGGCGAGAGGAAAACAC
>JBDKTH010000616.1:0-7601 GCA_039680305.1 Thermoguttaceae bacterium
GAGGCTGTCCGATCGACTGTTTTCGGGCAGCCTCTTCGTTGTTATGGGCCAAGCGGCAGGCCGGCACCCCAACGGGGGCCTCGTGAAAGTGGAAAAATCGCGCAAAACATGTTGCAAAGAATGGCGACTCTCGGAAGAATATATTGGTGTCGGAGTCGATTCTGATCACCCCCGAAAGGATGGCTGCCCGTCAGGCGGCCGTCGGCGGTGGCGTTGTCCGGACCGATCTCACGCGCTAGAGGCGTGGGAACGAGTTCTCTAGTCGTCAGTCTCAACACCTGTCGGAGGAGGGGCCATGCGGCGTCACGCGTTTACGCTGGTCGAACTGTTGGTCGTCATCACCATCATCGGGATCCTGATGTCGCTGCTGCTGCCGGCCGTGCAACAGGCACGCGAAGCGGGGCGGCGGACCCAGTGCGCCAACAATCTCAAGCAGCTCGGCCTGGCCCTGCACAGCTACCTCGACGCCCACAAGTCGTTCCCCCCGCAGGCGATCTGGGGCGTCCCGCTGGGAACGCTCCCCGAGGCGCCCTACCATCACACCTGGATGACGGCGATCCTGCCGTTCATCGAGCTGAGCACGCTCTACAGCGAGGCCAACATGCAGGCGCCGGCCTGGGGCCAGAACTTCATTCGCCAAAAGGTGCCGACCTTCCTCTGTCCCTCGGACGTCGGCTTCACCGATCCCGCAGAAACCCACGGTTTGGCGTTCACCAACTTCGCCGCCTGCGAGGGCTGGAGCTGGGATCCCGATGGCCCGTTGGCCAGCGGCCATCCGGTCGTTAACCGCTATTCCGAAGCACTCGGACGCGACTTCAGCGGCGTGTTCGACACCAAGAGCATGCCCTCGAGCGGGGGCGCGGGGCAGATCGCCCGCTCCACCCGAGTTGCGGAGATCACCGATGGCACGTCCAACACGATCATGCTCTCCGAGGTGACGACCCACGGATTCAAGAATGGCGGGCCAGTGACTTGCGGCACGGGCGTGCCGCGGCAGCGGATCGAGGCATTCACCCGGGCCGCCTTCGTGGCCATGCCTCCTGGCGGCGGCACCTGCTGCTCGGGCGACTATACCGCGCCGGACGGCTCCAGTGTCCCGACCAACAACTATTGGCGAGTGAATCCCTCGATGCGGGCCCCAGCCTATATGAGCTTCTCCGGCCCCAACTCCAACGAGCACTCGCCCTGCAGCCGACACCCGGGGACCGTCAACGCCGTGCTGGCCGACGGTTCCGTCCGGAACGTCTCGCAGACGGTCGACTACCTGATCTGGTTGAAAGCCAACGGCATGGCCGACGGGTTCATGGTGCCGGAGTACTAATCGGCCCGCGTCCCTGTTCTGACCCCCGGTTGGTCCGCGCAACTCCTGGTATCGCTTGGGCGTTCGTGCGTTACGCTCCCCCGGTGCAGGCGGCCGCTTCGGTTGCCTTTTATGCGGATGCGTCACCACGATTAAGCGATTGCGACGCGGCTTTCGAAACGCCGAAACCGCCGTCTTTTCTGCGATCGCCAATTGCTTGACAGTGCCGTCGGCACGCTCTAGGATCATCTAACGAATGGCCCCAGCCGGGGGTTCTCTAGCTCTTCGTGCTCGCACTCCGGGTTGGGGGTCGCTTGTCACGTTCGCGTCGCGGGGGAATAGCGGTCTCATCGCAAGGTTCTTTCCCATTTTTTGGCGCAAAGGAGCGGTGTCATGCGTCAGCATGTCAAAGCGGGTTTCACCCTCGTGGAGTTGCTCGTCGTCATCGCAATCATCGGGATCTTGATTGCACTCCTGTTGCCGGCCGTGCAGGCAGCGCGAGAAGCGGCCCGACGCAGCCAATGCACCAACAACATGAAGCAACTCGGCGTGGCAATCCACAACTATCTCGATGTCCACCGGGTCTTCCCTCCGGCCGGGCTCGACTACGGCTGGGCCTATAGCACCAACTATGCCCACCCCTCGACGAGCGCGCCGAGCATTCTCAACGTCAGCGGCTGGGTGATGGTGCTGCCGTTCCTCGAGTTGCAGCCCTTGTACAACAAGTACGATTTTAAGACGGCAGCCTGCGCCTACCAGAGCAACCCGGCCAGCGGCGCTGTGTTGGCGGGCAACCCGGCCACCAACAACGGCGCCATCCTCAGCCAACTCCTCCCGGCATTCCTCTGCCCTTCGGACAGCTACAATGCGACGTTCAGCGACAAGGGCGCTCCGCATTACCGGCCGGATTCCGATCCCACCCACCTCGGCGCCAAGACCAGCTACGATTTTAGCGTCAATAACAACGACCGCAGCAACCACTACGACTGGACGCGGCAGTCCACGACGACGCGTTACATGTTCGGCGAGAACAGCGACACCACGCCGGCCCACGTCCTGGACGGGTTGTCGAACACGGTGGCCATCAACGAGACGACGCATTGGGTGATCGACGGGGCGCCGTCGGCCTGGGGCTACCGCGGCTGGGTCCAGTTTGGCCTCGATCTGCCCTGGTACGGCTACTCGTACGGCATTAACCGGTTCGACGTCTTCCTCGGAACGTGGTACACGGGCGACCGCACGACGATCCCGGGCCGCCTTGCCGAATTCGGTTGCGTCGGCAGTCTCCATCCAGGCGGCGTGAACGTGACGCTGGGCGATGGCTCTGTCCGCTTCCTCGCGCAGACGACGGATATCGCGATTCTGCTGGCCATCTCGACGATGGCCGGCGGCGAGACCCAGGCTGTGCCCTAAGGGCCGGCCGCGACGTAACGCGATTCCTTGGGAGAAGACTTCTCGGCCACGAAGGAGCTTGGAATGCGACGGTTCTCGATTGGACTACTGGGGAGTATGTTGCTGATGCTCGGCGGCTGTGGTGGGGGACGGAGCGCGGACTTGCCCAAGCTGGTGCCGGTCAGCGGCACGGTCACCCTCGATGGCAAGCCGGTTGCGGGAGCCTCGGTGAATTTCGTCCCCGCCGGCAAGACCCGCGGCGGGATGTGCTACGGAATGACCGACGACAACGGCCGCTATGAGTTGCTGGCCGGCGACCGGCAAAAGGGGGCGCCGGCCGGCGAGTTTCGGGTGACCTGCAGCAAGTGGATCCGGGCCGACGGCTCGCCCTTCACCAGCGACGGCACGCAGTCGCCCGAAATGGCCGGGGCCAAGCAGATGTTTGCGCCCCGCTACAGCGACCAGTCCCGGACGGAACTGAAGGCCACCGTCCCCGACACCGGCGGCACATTTGACTTCCCTCTGACCGCCACAGGCCCAAAAAGTGGTGGCCGCCGGTAGATCTCGGAGAGGGCGAGTGGGGCGACCGCCTCGCTTGGCCAGAGTCCTTGTCGCCGCCTCGCCCCCCTTGTGGACATATCCCCTTGTCAATTTCTGCGGTGCGAGCAGAGACAAGACGCCTTTCGCGGGTTCCGCTATCCTGTCCTCGTGAGAGTGGTTTCCTTCCCGTAGTAGGAGTGGCCATTTGTCACCGGGGCTGACTGGGACGATCTCTCGCTGGAGACCGTCGCCGAGAGGGCAAATGCCTTGGCAGGCAGGTGGCGTCCTTCTTTCCTTCGGAGAAAGGGGTCAGCCATGAGGCACAGCCGACGTTGGGCGTTCACCCTGGTCGAACTCCTGGTGGTGATTGCGATCATTGGGATCCTGATCGCCTTGTTGTTGCCTGCCGTGCAGGCCGCGCGCGAGGCGGCCCGGCGAGCCCAGTGCGTCAACAACCTGAAGCAGATCGGGTTGGCACTGCACAACTACGTGGGCGTGAAGAACGCCTTCCCGTGGATGCGGGGACCGTCGAACTATCCGGGAACGCGGAATACGAGCCCGATCGGGAACGAGGAGACGATCAACGGCTACGTGTTCATTCTCCCCTTCCTGGAGATGGCGCCGCTGTACGAACAGATCAGCAAGCCCTGGAACGGCTCCACGGCCACCTTGCCGTTCGGCCCGCCGCGTGATTTCTTCTACTATCCGTTCTGGTGCGAGGACCTGGCCGCGTTCCGCTGCCCGTCGACGCCGCCGGGCCTGTATTACGGCGGCAATACGGCGGTCAAAGGGCGGCAGAATTATCCGATGTGCCTGGGCGATTCGATCCTCAACAACCATACGACGACCAATGGCCGGGGGATCTTCTTCTATCGATCGGCGGTCCGCTTTGCCGACATCATCGACGGCACGTCGAACACGATCATGGTCGGGGAAAAGGCCAACGCCGTGGATGCCTTGGATGTCCGCGGCCTGGGGGCCCAAAGCGTCTCAGGGCTCAACTCGAGTCCCATCCTCTGCATGGCCACGGCCTCCGGCGGCAAATACACCGTGTCGACCGTGCAGACCGGCCGTCCGCTGACGTCGCTGTGGCACAGCGGGCTGGCGCCGTTTGTCGGCTTCACCACGGTCCTGCCGCCCAACAGCCCCAGTTGCCTGAACGATCTGTATGGCGACAACTGGGGACTCTACAGCGCCAGCAGCTACCATCCCGGCGGAGTCAACTGCCTCCTGGCCGACGGTTCGGTCCGATTCATCAGCAACACGATCGACACCCGCGATCTCTCGGCCGCGGAGTTGACCTCCGGGGCGAGTCCCTATGGCGTCTGGGGCGCCCTGGGGACCAAGGCCGGCGGCGAAGCCGTCGCCGTGCCATGAGAACCCCTGACACAACCCGGTATCCCCTGATGCAATGCCGGAGAAGTCCGGGTTGTGTCAGGGGTTCTAAGGAAGATCCGAAACACGAAGCAAGAAATGCGAAGTCAGCACATGATCGCATCTTCGAGACGGTTTCGCATGGCGGTGTTAGCGTTGGTCTGCCTGACCGGTTGGGCGATCCCTGGCTGCCGTGACGCGAGCGCCCCGAAGGTGATCCCCGTGGCTGGAACCGTGCGTTATCAAGGCAAGCCCCTGGACGGGGCCACGGTGGTCTTTGCCACCAGCGGGGAGACGGCTGGCGCGACCGTGCTGGCCATCGGCACGACCGACGCCCAGGGACGATTCCGCGTGAAAACCCAAGTCGGCTCGCTCGGAAGCTACGAGGGTGCCGTTGCAGGCACGCATCGCGTGACGATCTCCAAGTTCATCCCGCCGAACCACATGACCGAACAGGAGTATCAGCAGAAGGTCGAGGCGGAGAAGAAGATCATGGAGGCCAAGGGCCAACTCCTCCCCGGCGAGGCCGCCCCGGCCAAGGTGCAACTGCTCAACCCCAGCTATTCCAACAGCCAAAAGACCACGCTTACAGCGAAGGTCCAAGCCGGGGAGACGAACGAGTTTACGTTCGACTTGAAATAGCCCCCCACCCGCGTGGCCGGCTGGTACTTTGGGCCCCGGTTTGCTACGCTAATGCGGAAAATGGAGAACCGGGGTGGGCACAGTTCCACGGGCGAACCTGCCTTCTCGTTTCCCAGTCTCTTTCTCTTGCCGCAATCATTACCGAGGATCTGCCGGATGGCCCTAGCCGACGTCGCCAAAGTCCGCACGAAACCCCACCGCGAGGAGCTCAAGGCGGGCGAGTGCTTGTGCACCTACTGCCCGGCCAAGTGCTGCCGCTACTTCGCCCTGCCGATCGATACCCCCACCGAGATGGAGGATTTCGAGTTCATCCGTTGGTTCCTGCTCCACGAGCGGGCGACCGTGTTCATCGAGAACGGCGAGTGGTACCTGCTGGTCTACTCCAAGTGCAAGCACCTGCGCGACGACAACCTTTGTGGAATCTACGAGATCCGGCCTCAGGTTTGCCGTGACTACACCACCGACAAGTGCGAGTACGAAGACGATTGGGTCTACGACCACTATTTCGAAACGGCCGAGCAGATCCAAGAATACGCCGAAGCCGTCCTGTTGCCCAAGCGAAACGGCAGCCTCAGAAGCGAAAAACCGAAGTTGATGGTTCTCGGGCAGTAGGCCGAGTGTACTGCCTCCCAGTCCCAACTTACTAGCCCCGGTCCATTCGTTCTGAACCCTGAACCCTGAACCCTATCTTGCCGTGAATCAGTCCAAACGTATCCAGCCGCGTACGCTCAAAGGTTTTCGTGACTATCTGCCCGAGGCGATGATCCCGCGCGAGCGGTTGATCAACACGGCCCGGCGCGTCTATCGCTCGTACGGCTTCAGTCCGATCGACACGCCGACGCTGGAGTATCTGGAGATCCTGTCGGGTAAGGGGAGCGAGGAGACCGACAAGCAGCTCTACAAGTTCGAGGACCACGGCGGGCGCTGGGTGGGGATGCGGTTCGACTTGACCGTGCCGTTTGCCCGGTTTGCCGCCCAGCACCTGAACGAGATCGGCACGCCGTTCAAACGCTATCATATCGCCACGGTCTGGCGCGGCGAGAATACGCAGCGGGGCCGCTACCGCGAGTTCATGCAGTGCGATTTCGACACGATCGGCACCCGGTCGGCCACCTCGGACATCGAAACGGCCCTGGTGATCCACGACCTGTTGCGTCAGATCGGCTTTGAGGCGTTCACGATCCACCTCAACAACCGGATGGTCCTGTCGGGCTTGCTGGATCGGCTCGGCCTGGCCGACAAGACGACGCCGGTCCTGCGCGCGCTCGACAAGCTCGCCAAGATCGGCCCGGAGGCCGTGGCCGCGGAGATGCGGGAAACGGCCGGCACGACGGACCAGCAGTCCGGCGAAGTGCTCCGCATGGCGGCCCTGACCGGCTCGAACGACGAGATCCTCAAGCAGCTTGAACCGTTGGTGGCCGGCAACGAGTTGGGCCAGGAGGGCGTGGCCCGGCTCAACGACGTCTTGGCCGGCGTGCGTGCGGCGGGCGTGCCCGAGGCGAGGCTGAAGCTCGACGTGTCGATCGCCCGCGGCCTGGACTACTACACGGGTACGATCTACGAGACGTTCCTGGATGCCCTGCCCACGATCGGCAGCGTCTGCTCCGGCGGGCGTTACGACAACCTGGCCGAGCTCTACACCGACCAGCAACTGCCCGGCATCGGCGCGTCGCTGGGCCTGGACCGGCTTTTGGCGGCGATGGAAGAGCTGGGGATGGTCGAAAAGGTGTCCACGCCGGCCCCGGTGTTGATTGTCTATTTCGACAAGAACCGGCTGCACGACTATCTGCGTCTGGCCGCCTCGATTCGCGCCGCGGGGATTGGCGTGGAATTGTTCCCTGAGCCGAAGAAGATGGGCCAGCAGCTCAAATACGCCGACCGCCGCGGCTTCCGCGTGGCCCTGATCGCCGGCGAGAACGAATTCGCCTCCGGCGTCTGCCAGGTCAAAGACCTCCAGAAGGCCCAACAGCGCAACGTCCCCCTAGAGCCCGACGCCGCGAGCATCGTCGCCGCGGTGCGAGAAATCATCGGGAATGCAGAATGATGAATGCAGAATGCAGAATGCTTGAGAAGCCGACTGCAGTCTGCGAATTCCCATTCTGCATTCTGCATTCATCATTCTGCATTTCCTTCCATGGCCAACCGTGACAACCACTACGAGGCGGCCTTCGAGGCGTATCTGCGCAGCCGGGGGTTGCCTTACGTGGCGGTCGACGAGGCCAAGCGGAGCGTGTTGGGCGATGGGGAGTCGATCAAGAATTTGGACTTCATCGTCTCGACGCCCGGGACGGCGACGTGGCTGGTCGACGTCAAGGGGCGGCGGTTCCCGTCGGCCGAGGACCAGTATTGGAAG
>JBDKTH010000192.1:0-10150 GCA_039680305.1 Thermoguttaceae bacterium
CCCCCCCCAATTTTGGGTGGGACGATTCGCAACAAACAGGCGGTTTCGGTCCGCCCCGGGTTCGCACATAATGGAGGTTTGCACCATGTCCGACACTGCCCACGTGTTCCAGTTCCGCGTGCGTTACAGCGATACCGATCAGATGCGCACGTATTACAATGCACGCGTGTTGGAGTGGTTCGAACTGGGGCGGACCGAAGCCTTGCGCGCGGCCGGTAAGCCGTACCGCGAGATGGAGCAACTGGGCGTGTTGCTGCCGGTCAGTGAGGCCCATGTCGAGTACCAGGGCAAGGCCCAGTACGACGACCTCCTGACCATGGCCTCCCGTTTGTCTATGGCAGGCAAAGCCCGGCTCCGCTTCGACGTGGAGATCAAGCACGCCGAGACCGGACAGCCGGTCTGCCGCGGCTGGACCGTGCACGCCGTGACCGACGCCTCGGGCAAGCCCATCCGGCCGCCCGCGTGGCTGGTAGAAATTGTGAAGGACGAAGGATTAAGGACTAAGGAATGACCAAATGAGCTGAGGGGGCATTGCGTGCCATGAGACCATTCGATATCTGTCCTTAGTCCTTCGTCCTTCATTTCATGCTCTTAGATCGTCGCTTTGGAGAATAGTCGCGTGACCCAATCGTCTCGGATGTTGCTCAGCGGAAACGAAGCCGTGGCCTTGGCCGCACGCCATGGGGGCGTGGCTCTGGGCACGGGCTACCCCGGCACGCCTTCCACGGAAATCCTCGAATGCTTTTCGGAACTGGGCGGTCGGGCCCAGTGGGCGCCGAACGAAAAGGTGGCCTTCGAAGTCGCCCTCGGCGTGGCCTTCACTCCGGCCGCAGCCCTGGTAACGATGACGCATGTCGGGCTCAATGTGGCCGCCGACGCCCTGTTCACGTCCACCTATACCGGCACGACTGGACCGCTGGTGATCGTTTCGGCCGACGATCCGGGCATGGCCTCCAGCCAGAACGAACAGGACAATCGCCGCCTGGCCCTGGCCTCCGGTGCGCCAATGCTTGAGCCGTCTGACTCCCAAGAAGCCTACGACTTCATGTTGGTCGCCCTGGAACTGTCGCGCCAATGGCACCTGCCGGTGATCCTCCGGATGACCACCCGGATCTGCCACTCCAAGACGGTCGTCGTCCCACGCAAGCCGATCGAGTCGCAGGAGCCGGTCACTTTCCAGCACAATCTCCCCGGGCGCGTCATGATCCCGGCCAATGCCCGGCCCGCCCACCGACGGCTGCGCAAGAAGCTGGCGGAGCTTACCCAGTGGAACGAGCAGTGCGATCTGAACCGGGTCATCCCGGGCGATAACGCGCTGGGGATCATTACCTCGGGCGTATCGTTCATGCATGTGCGCGAGGCGGCCCCCGAAGCGGCCGTGTTGAAGCTCTCGCTAACGCACCCGTTGCCGTTTGATCGGATCCGGCAGTTTGCTGCCGACAAACAGCGGCTGGTCGTGATTGAGGAGGGCGATCCGTACCTCGTCGAACAACTTCGCACGGCTGGCATTCCCGTCGAAGACAAGCCGGAGATGTATCGCTTCGGCGAGTTCAACGTCGTCCGGGTGCGGCGGATCCTGGCCGGCGACACTTCGCCGGAGCCCGTGCCGCCGCGAGGTAAACCGCCAGCGCTGTGCGTCAGTTGCCCGCACCGCTCGGCCTACGAGGTGCTCAAGAAGCTCGACTGCATCGTGCCCGGCGACATCGGCTGCTATTCGCTCGGCGTGTTGCCGCCGTTTGAGGCGATGGACTCGCTGGTCTGCATGGGCGCGGCCGTCGGCATGGGGCTAGGGCTTCGCCACGTGCTTCCCGAGGCCGAGGCCCGGCGCGTGGTGAGCGTGTTGGGCGACAGCACGTTTGTCCACAGCGGGATCACCGGCCTGGTCGAGATGGTCTACAATCCGCCGTCGACCGGCCACGTCGTGCTGATCCTCGACAACGGCACGACCGCCATGACCGGCCTCCAGGAGCATCCCGGCACCGGACGCAAGCTCGATCATCAGGCCACGGGCAAGGTGGCCTTCGAGGACCTGGCCCGTTCGCTGGGGATCACCAGCGTCTTCGTGATCGACCCGATTGCCGAAAAAGAGCGTCTCGAACAGGTGTTGCGTGAAAGCCTGGCAAGCGACCAGTTGACCGTGATCGTCGCCCGTCGTCCCTGCCTACTTGCCGCGGGAAAAATCAAAGAATACCAGCGTGCCGCCGCGACCGGTGAGCACTGCGTCTAACGCCCCCTCGCCCTCTGGGAGAGGGTTGGGGTGAGGGACGCAACCACTAAGAACGCGGCACAAGTGCCGCGGCTAAACGGCTCAATTCCAGATCCCTTTGTCCTTAGTCCTTCCTTACTCATGCCACAATCCGCCAATCACGATCACCACCGCGTCACGAACGTCGTCCTTGCCGGTCTCGGCGGCCAGGGCGTGTTGAAGGCCTCTGATATCCTGGCCGGTGCCGCCTTCCTGGCCGGTCTGGACGTGAAGAAGTCGGAGATCCACGGGATGAGCCAGCGGGGGGGATCGGTCAGCAGTGACGTCCGATTTGGCCCGCAGGTCTTCAGCCCGATGGTGCCGCCTGGCGCGGCCGACTTCCTGGTCGTGCTGGCCGAAGATCAGGTCGAGGTCCAGCGTGGCCAACTCCGATTCGGCGGGGTGCTGATCGAGCCGAGCATGGTCGATCCGGCCATCCTACCGCATCGCCGTAGCATGAATGTGCTAGTGTTGGGTATACTGAGTCGGCACCTGTCGATCCCCCAAGAAGCCTGGTATGCGGCGATCGCGAAGAACTTGAAGCCGGAGCTGCACGAGGTGAACCGGCGTGCGTTTGAACTGGGGCGAACGACCGCAGATTGAAAGCCAAGAGATTGCAAATTGCAGATTGGAAAATGCAAATTGCAAATTGAAGACGACAGGGCAAAGCGTGCGGTATGTGCGACATAGTCCTGAGATAGAATCCTGCGAATCGATCCAAACGTCGAATCCCCGCCAATTTTCAATTTGCATTTTCCAATTCTCAATTTTCAATCCTCCTCACCATGACGAAGCCTTGTGACGTATCCGCCGAGCCGTCCATGTGTTTTCATCCGGCCAGCAGTCCGGATTACCTCCCGCGTGAACAACTGCGTCAGCTCCAGTCGGCACGCCTACGTAACGTGGTGCGGCGGGCCTATGAGAATGTGGAGCTGTTCCGTCAGCGCATGCAGCGTCGCGGCTTGAAGCCCGACGACATTCGCGGCGTCGAGGATCTCCCGCGGTTGGACTTCACCGTCAAGGCCGACCTGCGTGACACCTATCCCTTCGGTCTTTTCGCCAGCCCGATGAGCGAGATCGTGCGTCTGCACGCTTCGAGCGGCACCACGGGCAAGCCGATCGTCGTCGCCTACAGCCAGGCGGATATCGACGTCTGGTCCAGCGTGATCGTCCGAAGCCTGGCCTCCTACGGCCTGCACCGGGGCGACATCATTCAGAACTCCTACGGCTACGGCCTGTTCACCGGCGGCCTGGGGCTCCACTACGGCGCCGAAGCCCTTGGGGCCACCGTCATCCCGACCTCCGGCGGCAATACCGACCGGCAGATCATGGTGATGAAGGATTTTGGCGTCTCGGCCATCTCCTGCACGCCGAGCTACTTCCTCCACCTGATCGACCGGGCCGAGGAAATCGGCGTCGACCTGAAGGAATTGCCGCTGCGCGTGGGGATCTTCGGGGCCGAACCGTGGACCGAAGGGATGCGGACTCGCATCGAGCAAGCGGCCGGGATCCGAGCCTACGACATCTATGGGCTCTCGGAGATCATCGGCCCGGGCGTGGGCGCCGAATGCTGCGTGCAGAACGGCCTGCACATCTTCGAGGACCACTTCTATCCGGAAATCATCAACCCCGACACTGGCGAACCGCTGCCGGACGGCCAGCAGGGGGAACTGGTCCTCACCACGCTCAGCAAAGAAGCGATGCCCGTAATCCGCTACCGCACGCGCGACATCACGTCAATCGCCGCCGAGCCGTGTGCCTGCGGACGCACGATCCGCCGGATCCACCGCATCACCCATCGCAGCGACGATATGTTCATCATCCGCGGCGTGAACGTCTTCCCCTCGCAGATCGAGACGGCCCTTTTGGCCATGGAAGGCACGCTACCGCACTACCAGATTGTGTTGACCCGGCACAAGGGACTCGATCAGGTCGAAGTCCAGGTCGAGGTCACCGCCAGCATGTTCAGCGACACGGTCAGCACCCTGGAACGCCTCCAGGCCAAGCTGGCCAAGCAAATCGAGCAGACCCTGGGAATCCACGTTCTGGTGACCCTGGTCGAGCCGCATACCCTTCAACGCAGCGAAGGGAAGGCGAAACGCGTGACTGACAAGCGAGAGATGTGAGAATAAGGACCAAGAACCATGAAGATTCACCAACTCTCGGTATTCGTGGAAAACAAGCCCGGTCGCTTGGCCTCCCCGTGCCGGTTGCTGGCCAACGCAGGGCTCAACATCGTCACGCTCTCGCTGGCCGACACCCAGCAGTTCGGCATCCTTCGGCTCCTCGTGCGCGACTGGCAGCAGGCCCTCGCCGTGCTTCAGGCGGCGGGAATGGTGGTCAATGTGACCGAGGTCCTGGCCGTGGAAGTCCCCGATCGGCCCGGTGGCCTGGCCGATATCCTCGATATCGCCGGGCAAGCCGGGATCAACGTGGAGTACATGTACGCCTTCGCCGAAAAGGTCAGCGACCGAGCAGTCTTGGTCTTCCGCTTCGACGATCCCGATAAGGCGATCCGCTCGTTGGCCGACGCGAGCGTGAACGTGCTCAACAGCGTGGAACTCTACGAGCTGTTGGAGCGCGGCTGACCGATGTGATGCGGTTCACCGCCCTTGGGGCGGCCCGGAACCGTGGCCGGAATGCGGTTGAAAACCGCCAGGTGGGGTGGTAGGCTACTGGTTGACCTGCCCCCCTTCTTACCACAGGAGTCAACCATGAGAAGACTGCTTTGTCTGAGTCTCGGCCTTCTGCTGGCCCTCGGCCTTTCGGCCTGGTGCCATGCCGCCGATAACACCCCGCCGGATGGCTTTGTGGCCCTGTTCAACGGCAAGGATCTTACCGGCTGGAAAGGGCTGGTGGGGAATCCGGTGACCCGGGCGAAGATGACGCCCGAGCAATTGGCCGAAGCCCAGAAGAAAGCCGACCAGCGGATGCGCGACCATTGGCGAGTCGAAGACGGGGCGTTCGTCTTCGATGGCAAGGGCGATAGCCTTTGCACGGCCAAGGACTACGGCGATTTCGAAATGTATGTCGACTGGAAGATCCTGCCCAAGGGCGACAGCGGCATCTATCTGCGGGGCTCGCCGCAGGTGCAAATCTGGGATCCGAACCAATGGAAGATCGGCTCCGGCGGGCTGTACAACAACCAGAAAAATCCTTCCAAGGCTTCGAAGATCGCCGACAAGCCGATCGGTGAGTGGAACACCTTCCGAATCAGGATGATCGGCGACAAGGTCAGCGTCTGGCTCAACGGCGAACTGGTCTTTGACAACGTGGTGATGGAAAACTACTGGGAACGCAACAAGCCGATCTATCCGACCGGCCAGATCGAGCTTCAGAACCACGGCAACACCCTCTGGTTCAAGAACATCTACCTCCGCGAGATTCCGCGGCAGTAGCACACGGCGATAGCAGACCTTGCGTCGAGGTGTCCAATCGGATCCGGAAGAATCCGAGGGTGGGCAACGCCTCGACGCAGGTGCAGGAGTCGGCCAGCGCCTGGCCGAACGTGTCCGATCGCTTTTCGGGGATGGCAGCTGCCTGCCATCCCCTTCTCTTTTTGGGGAACTCCTTCGGCAATCCCCGTCTCTTCCTTCATCGCCGACGGTCTTCCGGGCTCTTCTGAACGCAAGTCGGCCATTGTCCTGCATTTGCTTGGAGCCGCCCGACGCAGTGACAAAAGGCACTGTGACACGATGGTCTTCTCGTGTGCGACTGATTGACGACAGTTGAGGCTGTCAATAAAATCCTCCAGCCCTGCACATCGAGGGGGATGGACGTCGTAATCAGTTGCTCCGGAATGGTTTATGGAAGGAGGCGCGTATGGCAGTCGCGGACGTCAAGGCGATCGACAATGTGATGAAGGAAGCCCGGCTCTTTCCTCCGCCTCCGGAGTTGGCTGCCAAAGCCCGGATCCGCTCGATCGAGGAGTACGAGAAGCTGTGGAATGAGGCGGCCACAGATCTCGAGGGCTTTTGGGGACGCTTGGCCGGGGAGCTGTATTGGTTCAAGCCGTTCGAACGGGTCCTGGAGTGGAATCAGCCGTTTGCCCAGTGGTTTGTCGGCGGCCAGACCAACGTCTGCTACAACTGCGTCGACCAACACCTCGACGGTCCCCGGGCCAACAAGGCGGCGATCATCTGGGAAGGCGAGCCGGGTGATACCCGCGTGCTGACCTACCGGATGCTCCATCGCGAGGTCTCTCGGTTCGCCAACGTTCTCCGGAAGATGGGCATCGGGCAAGGCGACGTGGTCACGATGTACATGCCAATGGTCCCGGAACTGGCGATCGCCATGTTGGCCTGTGCCCGGATCGGCGCGATCCATTGCGTGGTCTTTGGCGGCTTTTCGTCCGAAGCGATCGCCGATCGGAACAACGACGCCAAGGCCAAGATGGTCATTACGGCCGATTGCGGCTGGCGGCGTGGCAAGCAGTTGCCGCTGAAGGAGACCGTTGATGCGGCGTTGGAAAAATCGCCGACCGTGGAGAGCTGCATTGTCTTGCAGCGTGTGGGAGCCGAGGTCAACATGCAGCCCGGTCGCGACTCCTGGTGGCACGAACTCGTCGAAGACGTCCCGGCCGAGTGTCCTGCGGAGCCGATGGACAGCGAGGCTCCCTTGTTCATCCTCTACACGAGCGGTTCCACGGGAAAACCCAAGGGGATCAAGCACACCACGGCCGGCTACAATCTCTTCGTCAAGAAGACGACCGAGTGGGTCTTCGACGTGCGCGACGAAGACGTCTATTGGTGTACGGCCGACATTGGCTGGATTACCGGGCATAGCTACGTGGTCTACGGTCCGCTCACCGCCGGGGCGACGGTCGTCATGTACGAAGGTGCGCCCGACTGGCCGGATCGCGACCGCTGGTGGGAACTGATCGAAAAGTACAAGGTCTCGATCCTCTACACGGCTCCCACGGCTATCCGCACCTTCATCAAGTGGGGCGACGAGTATGTCGACCGCCACGACCTCTCCAGCCTGCGGCTGTTGGGCTCGGTGGGCGAGGGGATCAATCCCGAGGCCTGGATCTGGTACCACGAGAAGATCGGCGGCGGGCGGTGCCCGATCTGCGACACCTGGTGGCAGACGGAAACCGGTGGGCTGATGATCTCGCCGCTCCCCGGGGCCACGTCGCTCAAACCGGGGAGTTGTACCAAGCCGTTGCCGGGGATTATCCCGGAGATTGTCAACGAGGATCGCACGCCGGTCGGCGTCAACGCGGGCGGCTGGCTGGTGATCACCAAGCCTTGGCCGGGCATGTTGCGGGGGATCTGGGGCGACGACCAGCGGTACCAGCAGCAGTACTGGAGCGACGTCCCCGGCAAGTACCTCTGTGGCGACAATGCCCGGCGGGACGAGGACGGCTACTACTGGATCATGGGGCGGATCGACGACGTGTTGAACGTCTCCGGCCACCGCTTGAGCACGATCGAGATCGAGAGTGCCCTGGTCAGTCATCCGGCCGTGGCCGAGGCCGCCGCGGTGGGACGCCCCCATGAGATCAAGGGCGAGGCCGTCGCGGTCTTTGTTACGCTCACCAGCGAGTATGATCCCAGCGACGCCCTTCGCGACGAGCTGAAGGAACACGTGCGCAAGGAGATTGGCTCGCTGGCGGTCCCCGATGATATCCACTTCGCCACCTCGCTGCCCAAGACTCGTAGCGGCAAGATCATGCGGCGTCTGCTGCGTGATATCGCCGCTGGACGCCAGACCGTGGGCGATACGACGACCCTGGAAGACTACAGCGTCCTGGCCCGCCTGCGGACCGAGGAAAGCTAACTCATCTTGTGCGCTCAAGGGTGAGGTGATCGAGGAATCGGCATCGCGCCGCCGTCGCGACCTCGACCCTCGTAGGTATAGCATTTGCTTTTCCGTGCGCGTCGTCTTCGTGTTGTGGCCAAAAAGGTTGGGGGACTTTCTCAATTCCGTCTAAACCTCGATCGTTGACGCGGACAAACTGGGACCTGGCTGGCCCAATGGCGTGGAAGTTGCATGGTGGGCATCCCAGAAAGGGGGGCAGCCATGTCGAGAGTTATCAGTGTTGGACAGGCCTTGGCCCGTGCCATGGTCGTGTTGTTTGGCCGTCGCGGGGAAGTCACGGCACAGGCCCAGCAGAGGGAGGAGAACAAGAGTCTTCAAGCTCGCTTGGGCCAAGTGGTGGAGATCAGCGAGGACAAGCAAGCGGAGTTTGCCAGCACCGGCCAAGCCGAGGGCGTGAGTCTTCCGGTGCTCCGCCGGCTGTTGGTGGTGTTTCTGGGCGAGAAGCCCCCGAGTGTGCCAACGCTCAACCGCCATACGCAGGCCACGGCGAAGAAGTCCGAGGAACTGCTGTAGGTCCTGGACGCGGCCACCCGGCCGAAGGTGCGTGAGGTGGCGGCCGACGAAATTTCTTTGGGAAGACGCCGGTCTTGATGATCGTGGAGCCGGAGAGTTTCACTTGGGTGACGGGCCAGCAGGTACAGCGTCGGGATGGGGAGAGTTGGGCCACGGAGTTCTGCCAACTGCGGAACCTGGAATATGCGGTGACCGATGCCGGGAAGGCGTTGGAGAAGGGACTGCGTCGGGCGGCCAAGCAACGCCCCTGGCTGCGCCATGGCTTGGACGTATTCCATCTCTTGCGGGAAGGAAAAACGGCATTGCGCAGGGCCGATGGGCGGGTGCAGCGGGCCATCGGCTAGGCGGCCCGGAAGCAAAAACAGGTGGACCGCTTGCGTCGTCACGGGACGTCGGTGCAGGGCCAGGGACCCCACGCGCAACGCTTATGGCGGACGGCGGAGCGGTTGCTGGATCAGGTCTCGGAAGCTGAATCGGCATGGAAGCAGGTCGAGGACTCCTTGGACTTGTTCACGCCGCAAGGCATCCTCCAGACGCGTTGCTAAGCGGAGGCGCAGGTTGCGGAGGCGTTGCCGAAGTTGACCGGTCCGGGATGGTCCAAGACGGTACGGCTCTTGAAACGGCCGGAGACGTTTGCCTTTTTGGACCGAGCCCAGGAGCAGTTGGCAGCGCTACAGTTGCCGGAGGAAACCTTGGAAGCCTTGCTGGACTTGGAGGGGCTTCGAGGAAAGGACCGTGCGGCGGGGGCGGCTCGGGGATGGGCCATCGTGCGGACGGTGCAACTCCAGAAGAGCGATCCCCGCTGGCAGGAGCACGCCGAGATGGTTCGCAGGGCCTTGCGGCTCGCCTGGCGTGCCAGCAGCCTGGTCGAGGGGATCAACAGCGTGGCGCGGATGCAACAGGCCCGGCATCGCCGCACGACACCGGGCCTGTTGGACATGAAGCGGCTGTACTGGAATCTTCGTCGCTTCCGCACCGGTCGGCGTCGGGAGAAGACCCCGTATGAGATCATGGGTCTCCAATTACCTGCGGGCGACTGGCGGCAACTGCTCAAGCTCACCCCCGCCCAGCTAACCCAACATCTGTCCGGCCAATGGGATACGTCTTGAGAAAGTCCCTCTGCTATACGCAAGGCCGCGTTACAAGTCCCTGAAAACAAACGGCTTACTAAGAGTAGGCCCGCCAGGATTCGGACCTGCGACCAAGGGATTATGAGTCCCTGACTGCTCTTTCTAACTCCTTATTCTGCCGACTCTTCCGTCGACTTGCGGCTAGTTGTGCGCACCTTGTGCGCGTCCGTTTTGGGCACATGCGGTGTTCAGCGTCGACGCAGAGCCATGCGTTTCCACTACTGCTGGTGCCGGCCTCTGCTGTGTCGTGTAATTTGTTTCTGTTGCGGAAAGCCTCGGCCGGGCGTGTCGGATCCAGGGAAGCCTCGCACCCCGATCGCCAAAACCGCCGTCGTCCCCCTGGCAGAGATATGGCTACGGTTTCCACGCGAGCGAAAATGGCTGCCGGACACCGCCAGCCCCGCGGGGACGCTGGATGCAGGAGGGGGCGACTTGGTAC
>JBDKTH010000245.1:0-6887 GCA_039680305.1 Thermoguttaceae bacterium
GAACCGTCCATCCCTAACAGGAGCAGGAGAACGGAAGAGAGGATCATCAACGGCACGTACCAGCGGATCAACTGCACGGAAACCACCAACGGGACGATCAGCGACGAAAGCCCAAGGATGAAAAGGACGTTGAAGATGTTGCTGACCACCACATTGCCGACCGCCAGGTCGGCCTGGCCGGCGAAGCTCGATTGGAGCGTCACGGCCAATTCGGGCGAACTCGTGCCGAAGGCCACGACGGTCAGCCCGATGACCAGCGGCGAGATCCGCGCGGCCGAGGCCAGGCGCGAGGCCCCGCGGACCAACCATTCGCCCCCCAAGGCCAACAGCACGAAACCGGCCAGGATCGCGACAATCGGGATCAGGAGTCCAGACATCCTCGTTCCTTCCTCGCAGGACCGCGTGTCGCGGCAATTGCGGCGTAGAAATAGACCAAGTAACCCAATCTATTCCTGCGTCGCCCTCCGAGCAAGCCCACCCCATCCGCGAAGCCCAGGAACGAATGGCGCTGAGGGACATTTCCGCAACGGCCGGACATGACGGCCGAAAACGATCCCGTATGATGAGTGGGATCCGCAGCGTCCTGCTTCTGAACCCGCACCGTGCGGGTAGAAGCTACGATCCAACCCCGAGAAGCTCCGGAATCTTCCGGGCAACGTTCGAGACTCTCTCGGACATACTGGGCGGAGTGCGAGCGGCCGGCATCAGGCGTCGGCCGGCCCAGTAAAGGAGCATCGGGGCGGCCACGGCGAGCCCGGTCATGATCCAGGTCCCCAAGGAACTCTTCTCCTCCTCCATCCAGCCGCCGCTGACGCTGGCATATTGCGGCATCGGCGTGAAGACGTTGCCGGGAGTGAACTGCGTCGATCCTTGAGTGAGATGGCTGCGGTCGACCTGGCGGGCCGCGATGTACTCGTAAAGCGAGGGGGCCAGGCGATTCAGCCAGAGGAAACTCCGCCCCGCGCGGCCGACGACGACCTCCCGATGCGGATTCTCCACCAATTCGACAATCGTGCTTGCCACAGGGTCTGCAGGATAGACCGGCGGCAGCGGCTTGACGCCGCGCCCGGTGTAGTTGGCCGCATGCTGGAACAAAGGAGTGTCAATCGTGGCCGGCATCACGGTGCAGACGTGAATATCGTCGGCCTGGTCGAGCGAGAGTTCCATACGCAACGAGACGCCCAAGGCGCGCACGGCATACTTGCTGGTTACGTAAGCGCTGGTGTATGGCTGAGGCGCCCCAGAAACCACCGAGGCCACGTTGATCAGCACACCGCTTCCCCGTTCGCGGAAGTGGGCGATCGCCGCCCGGGCGCCATGAATGTAGCCGAAAAGATTGGTCTCGATCACCCGGCGGTAAACGTCCATGGGCGATTCTTCGAAGCGGCCAAACAACGTGACTGCCGCATCGTTCACCCACACGTCGATCCGCCCGAAGCTGTCGATCGCCTGCCGGGCGAGGTTTTTTACGGCCGCCTCATCGGTCGTGTCCGTGGGGACGGCCAGCGTCCGGGCGCCCAGATCCTCGCATTCCTTGGCGGCGGACTGCAGTCCTTCTTCGCCCCGTGCGGCAAGCACGACGGTCGCCCCACGCCGGGCGAATTCGAGGGCTGCCGCCCGGCCAATCCCGCTGGAGGCCCCCGTGATCACCACCACCGAATCCGACACTCGCTTCGCCATCGTTTCTCCTCCCTTGGTCCAGCCACCAGACAATCTGTCTTATCCACCGCGCGACGTTCCACGTCTTGCGATGGTAGCGAATGATGTGCCAATCCCACGGCAGCCAAGCCTCCCGGGCTGGAGCAGAACGGGACTTCGTGGGCGTCGACTCGCCCGACTGGGTGAACATCGTCCCGGTGACGCCCGCCGAGCCCCAGCCCGAGCTGTCCGAACGCATCGAGATCCGATTGCATCCTTTGGACACCCGAGTCATGCCTTTGAAAACGCGCACCGTTCCATCAGGAGAAACAACCGGACGAACGGAGCCAAATACCACTCTTTCAGGGCAATTAAGCGGCGAGCCACGGCTTTCTCCGATTCGCCACCGAGGTGTCGACAAAAGCGTTGACATGCCTGTACACCCCCTCTAGACTAAGTACTACTTCTCCAAGTGCACCATCTGTCCCGTGGGGGGATGATTGGGCTCGGCACCGCTTTTCTCTTTTCTGAGGAGGTGTACACATGCACAAGTGGGACTTCACAGAGCGTCCGTCTCGGCAACCTGACGCAGCATTCACACTCGTCGAACTACTGGTGGTGATCGCGATCATCGGCATTTTGATCGCGTTGTTGTTGCCCGCCGTACAGGCGGCACGCGAGGCCGCGAGGCGGTCGCAATGCGTCAACAATCTCAAGCAGCTCGGCGTGGCCCATCACAATTATGCCGATACCCACCGCACGTTGGTCTTCCGCAAGGGTGGGAGTTCGACCTGCACAGGCTCCGCCTACCGCGACGGCAACTGCACACGGCTCAGTGGCTTCATTCCCCTCCTCCCCTTTATCGAACAGATGCCCATGTACCAGAAGATTCAGGCGGGCGACGCGTCGAACGCGCGTGGCGGACCGTCTGGCTGGAACGGCTGGAGCGTCTGGGATGCAGCCCCTTCCAGCCTGAGTTGTCCTTCGGATAACGGTCCGAAAAACACGACCACGCGAGTCAACAGCTATGCCTTCTGCATTGGAGATCAGGTGCTCAATGCGCGCGATACGCAGAATGTGCGAGGCATCTTTGGCACGGTACGCTGCACACGGTTTTCCGATATCACGGATGGCCTGAGCAATACGATCATGATGAGCGAACGCCTGAAGTCCAATGATGGTGTTCGGACCGTTGCGGATCGTGCCGTTCTCAACATTCTGGGGGTGAAGATGGGGGTTTCGGGAATCACCACCGGGCCCAATGCCTGCCTGACGGAAACCGATGGGCAGTTCTTCAGAGCCGGGCAGGTCAAGAGTTGGTTCGGCACGTCGTGGACCGACGGCCAACCCGAGCGGTGCGGATTCAACACCGTCCTGCCACCGAACGGTCCGTCTTGCACGGACGACACGAACACCAACGCGGACTCAAACCACTTGGTAATTCCGCCCGCCAGCCTTCACCCCGGAGGGGTCAATTGCCTGCTGGCGGATGGGTCCGTGCGCTTTATCAGCGACACGATCGCCACCGGAAACTTGGGAACCATGCCGCCGAGTTCGGGAGCAAGCCCATACGGCGTCTGGGGTGCCTTGGGAACCAAGGATGGTGGAGAATCAGTGGCGGTTCCGTAGGCGTGAGGCCTTAGACACGCCCCAATCTTGGACGCGACCACAAGGAGCACCGGCCCAATCTCGGCGGCCGGTGCTCCTGCTTCTGCCTTTCGCCCGCCTTGCCAGGCATCTCTCTGCTCTTTGGCGACAAAATTATTGACGCGCTTTTGGGCCCTGCCTAGACTAAAGGCGTTCTTCGTGGCGTTCGGCACCCTCTTGGGGGAGGGGTTTTGGCTTCTCTTCTTCTAACTTCGTGGAGCGTCCCAAATGGATACGTGTGTTTCAGTGCCGGTGCGCCGAAGGTCCGACGCGGCGTTTACGCTCGTCGAGTTGCTGGTGGTGATCGCGATCATCGGCATCTTGATCGCGCTGTTGTTGCCTGCCGTCCAGGCGGCCCGCGAGGCCGCGAGGCGGTCCCAGTGCGTCAACAATCTCAAACAGTTGGGCGTGGCCCATCACAACTACCACGACACCCATCGCGCGTTGGTCTTCCGCAAGGGCGGGACGTCGGCCTGCACAGGCTCCGGCTACCTGGACGGCAACTGCACCCGGCTCAGCGGCTTTATTCCCCTGCTCCCGTTTATCGAACAGGTGCCCATGTACCAGCAGATTCAGGCGGGCGACGCGACGCGCGCGCGCGGCGGACCGGCTGGTTGGAATAGCTGGCCCGTCTGGGATACCGCCCCTCAGGCTCTGGTTTGCCCGTCGGACGGGAACTCGCCAGGCGTGAGCAACACGAGCGGTCCCTACAACAACTACGCCTTCTCGGGCGGCGATCAGGTGGAGAACATCACGAATGCCTCGACGGTGCGAGGCCTCTTCGGCACAACCCGTTGCGTCCGTTTCGCCGATATCACCGACGGCTTGAGCAACACGATCATGATGAGCGAGCGGCTAAAGGCCAACATGGGTCCGCAAACGGCTGCCGCTGGAGCGATTGCCCACAACCTCGGAACGAAGATCGGCATAACCGGCGGGATTAGCGCTCCGAATCTGTGCCGCGCAGAAACGGATGGACGTTTCTTCACCTCCAGCGGCCAAGTGCGGGGCTACTTCGGCACGCGTTGGACCGACGGTCAGGGCGAGCGGGTCGGCTTCAACACGGTCCTGCCGCCCAATGGCCCCGGATGCACATGCGACGCGAATACCAACGCCGACTCGGGCAGTGCGATCCTTCCGCCCTCCAGCCGGCACCCCGGAGGGGTCAACGGCCTGATTGCCGATGGCTCCGTGCGGTTCTTCAGCGAGACGATCGATACGGGCAACCTGGGCGTCAAAGCCCCTACGAGCGGCCCGAGCCCCTACGGTGTCTGGGGCGCATTGGGTACCAAGGACGGCGGCGAGACGGTCAACATCCCCTAGGCCGATCGCCGCAGTCACGCGGCACGGACGCCCCGACGGACGTCCATGCGGGTTCCTTCACAACTCAGTTCTCCATAAAGAGCGGCTCCGCCGCCCCGGCTTTAAGGCCCGGCGGCGGAGTATCTGTTTAGTCTGGAACTGGGCGTGAAACCGTCTCCGGTTCGCTCCGAGCCGCCACCATTGGGCGAGTGATTCGTCCCTTCAGCAGAGGACCTGCTGGGCGCAATCGTTGACACGCCTTCCCCCCACACCTAGACTGGAAACGTAGCTCACCGCGTCCCTATGCGGGGCTTGCGGAGGTAACTTCTCATTTCACTTCATTCTGATCTTTCGGCGCTGGAGAAACAGTTATGGCGACACAACTTCTCTTGCAGCGGGAGCGACGCCGACATGCGGCGGGCTTCACGTTGGTCGAGTTGCTGGTGGTCATCGCAATCATTGGGATCTTGATTGCGTTGCTCTTGCCGGCCGTCCAGGCCGCGCGCGAAGCGGCGCGACGGGCGCAGTGCGTCAACAATCTCAAGCAGCTCGGACTGGCCCATCACAACTATCACGACACGCATCGGATCTTTGTCTTCCGCAAGGGTGGCACGGCGGCGGCTACCTGGAACGCCAGCCGGCTGAGCGGGTTTATTCCCTTGCTCCCCTTCCTGGAACAAGCGCCGATGTACCAGCGGATCCAAGCGGGTGAGACGGCGGCCAACCCGCCGGGCGGCCCGCCGCCCTGGAACGCGTGGGCGGTCTGGGACACTGCCCCGCAAAACCTGAGTTGCCCGTCCGACCCCGGGGCGACGAACCCAACCACGAAGTGCAACAACTACGCCTTCTGCGTGGGCGATTCGGTGGCCAACATCCGCGACGCCACGCAGGTTCGCGGGATCTTTGCCGCGACTCGTTGCGCACGCGCGGCCGACGTGACGGACGGCCTGAGCAACACGATCATGATGAGCGAGCGGTTAAAGGCGAATTTCGATCCGGTCACCGCGGTGGCGGGCCAGATTCTTCACGTGCGCGGCACGAAATTGGGAATCACCGCCATCGACACAATGCCGGGGGTCTGTCGCTCGGAGACGGATGGCCGCTACTTCACCCCAGGGCAAGTGAAGGGCAAGGCCGGCTCGCGGTGGACGGACGGCCAGCCGGACTGGGTCGGCTTCAATACAATCCTGCCCCCCAACGGTCCCTCCTGCAACAACGACACGAACAGCAGCGGCGACTCGGTCGGCCTGGTCATCCCGCCTTCAAGTCTGCATCCGGGTGGGGTAAACTGCTTGTTGGCCGACGGCTCCGTGCACTTCATCAGCGACACGATCGACACTGGCAATCTGGGCGCCGCTCCGGTCAGTTCCGGAGCGAGCCCGTATGGGGTGTGGGGCCGCCTCGGTTCGAAGGACGGCGGAGAAGTGGTCACAGTTCCCTAATTGCCTCAGTTTTCTTCAGAAGGAGCGTGCAGGATGAGAGGAACACCGTGGATTCTGGCGTCACTCGTGCTGGGTGCTGCCCTGTCGACCATCGGTTGTGGCCAGGCCAAGGACCCGAACCGGCCGGACACTTACCCGGTCACCGGGACCGTGACGCACGGCGGCAAGCCCGTGGAAGGCGCGATCGTCAAGTTTGAACTGGCCGATGGCTCGCGCAGCGCCACCGGGAAGACCGACGCCAGCGGCAAGTACGCGTTGACCACCTTTGGCGCGAACGACGGCGCATTGCCGGGCAGCTACAAGGTCTCGATCCTCAAGTACGAAGCGCCTCCCGCCCCCGCGGCCACGGGCGATTCGATGGCCAACTATGTGCCCCCGGAAGTCACCAAGAACGGCCAGCAACCGCCCCCCCCGAAGAACCTATTGCCGACCAAGTACGCCGACGCGAAGACCTCGGGCCTGACAGCCACGGTCAAATCGGACGGCGAGAACAAATGCGACTTCACGCTCCAGTAGGAGCACTCCCGATCGCCGCCAAGCCTGTCCCAACGCCGTTCCATCGAACGTTGGAACTCGAGCGTCTCCTGTGTGCCACTGCTTGACGGAACGGCAAGCAGTGATTCGATCAGCGTCAGTCCCATGGGGTTGCCGGAGGGAATAGGAACCGCCTCCTCTCCTACCAGGGATCCGCGGCACCCACTACACCAGGGGACACCAACTTGTTTGACATGCCCTTTGGCTCCACCTAAACTAGAGGTGTCATCCATCTTGGTGAGGGCCCAGGGCGTCTTGGGGGGGCGCGGTGTTCTTGTTGACGCGTAGAGGAGCAACATGCCCATCCACTCTCTGGCGCACCGG
>JBDKTH010000609.1:0-3330 GCA_039680305.1 Thermoguttaceae bacterium
CGCTCCCCTGCCAACCGACCGGCAGATGGACCAACGGTTGATCAAAGTAGTTCCAGGCCACGCGGTAGTTCTTCAACGTGGCCAGCGGCAACGCGCCGTGACGAGGGACGACGTTCACCACCGGTTCGGTCTCGACGGCCGCCGCCGGCGGGAACTCCGCCTGGAAGATCTGCACGGCGTGGGCCACGACCGGCTTGCCGGCCTGCGCGAAGGTCGCGTAGACGTGAACGGGATAATGGACCGAGTAGGTCCCCTGCCCTGCGGTGAACTGGAACGTCGCCGTCGCGTTCCCCTTCGGGGCGACCGTCACGCGTCGCTCGGTCGGTCCCACCGGCCGGCAGGCGTCGACGAGCCCGTTCATTTCCAGCGAAACCTCCAGCGGCGCGTCGCCCGCATTGGCGGCCGTCACGCGGACCGTCTGCGGCGTGTCGAGCTGCGTGACCGTCTCGATCGGTTCGATGGTGAGCGTCAGCGGCCCTTCGGTCACCTTGTGGCCGTTGAAGGCCATAGCGACGGGGGCGAGACCAAGGCCGAGCAAGGCCAGCACGATCCAAACGACGGAGCATTTCGTGGTCCGCATGCGATTCCTCATCTTCGGTGGTTGACGGCGTGGACGTCAAAAAGATGATAGCCCACGGCGCAGCCCGTGGGAAGGCATGGGATCAAGCGGCGTCAAACCCGCAGGAACCTCAAAGCGAACTCGATCAAGGTTGCAATGTCCCTACGAGCTTTCCCCGCCCTAATCCCACACGCTTCCACGGAGTGCGCCCCGGGCTATCGTCCAGCCGAGGGTTGGCTGATCCCCTGTCAGTCCGTGGATTCCGAGAAGGCGATCCCCTCGATTTCCACCAGCAGGTCGGGCCGGCAGACGTCGGCCACGGCGTAGATCGTCGGCAGTTCGCCCAGCCGGGCTTCACAAACCGCGCGAACCTTAGGGTAGTCTTCCTGTCGTTTGATGTACACACGGACAATGCCGAGGCTGTCCAGCGAGGTACCCAAGCCGGGCAGGCCATGATGCCGCAGGTTCTCTTCGGAGATCAACGCGGCGATATTGTCGAGCGTCTCGTTGGTCTGCCCGGCCACATCGTCGATGTGCCGGGTTTCCTCCGACGTGATGCTCGCCGTGCCGGAGATCAGGATCGTGGCGTAGTTGCCGCAGGAAAGGGCCATCGCCCGGGCAAACTTCGGGCTCTTCGGGCTGTAGTGGGCCGCGTAGTCGAAGGCCGAGATCTGGCGGGGATTCTCCAGCGGCGTGGCCAGGATGTCCGTGCGATCGGTGGCCAACGCGATGCAGCTCATCATCACGTCGCGGTTGTCGGTGCCGATCCCCGTGCTGGCGGGAAACACCGGCACGCCGTTGCCGCCCGGGACGAGCCGGCCGGCCAGGAAGGGAACGCCTTCGAAGAAGTCGGTCCGGGCGCGGTTCAGCTCCTTGTAGCGCTGTTCGTCGCCGTCGCCGTGAACGATCCCGCCCAGGTAAAGCCAGGTGCGGATGATCTGGTCGAAGCGGACGCCGGAACTGGCCAACAGCGACTTCATCTTGCAGAAGGCGTTCGTCGACCGATCATAGACGGCCTCGGAGACGGTGTCGGGCACGATCTGGGCACAGTGGACCCAGGCGATGCCGTTGTGCCGGGCAACCACCATCTGCTCGCTGATCCGCTCGATGGTCACCTCGCCCCGCCCCGTCCCCACGCCCAACGCTTCGATCGACAGCAGCTTGCCATTGCACGGGTGTTGGGGGAAATAGTCCGTGGCCGGCAACTGGTCCCCGTAGAACTCCCGCATGATCTTCCGGCAGGCGTCTATCTGGTTGTGGTCGGCGACGAACACCGCCTGATGGACGATCGAACCGCGCGTGCCTTCTTCTTGAATCACCGCTTCGATCGTTCGCAAGGCATCTTGCGCTTGCTCTTCAAGGGTCTTACCGCTGCGCGGCGTGGCCGCGGCAAAGACGTGGCGGACATCATTCAGTTCCACCACCGAATAACCGATTCCGGCGTTCGAGACTTTTCGGATCTTGTGGTCGGCCATGGAAGTTCCTCCTTTCCACGGGCATCCGATACTGGGAGTGGGCGAGTTGTTAAGGCGGGATAGTGGGCGACGGGTTCGTCCGCCGCGGCAGGACATCAACCGGCGGGCCTGGCTGCCGGCTTCACAACACAACGCTCTTCAATGTTCCCGTGCTTCTCGCTCCTGAGTCCTATTGTCATTAGTTTCGTAAACAAATCAAGGGGCTGTCTGGAGCAATCTTTCGAAGATCGACGCCGCGCGGTCCCAGCCGCCGGAAAAGCCCGAATCGTCGGCGCAGACGTGGGATACGAGAGGGCCGAGCGTCGGCCCATGCCCAGCCAGACCATCCCCGCTCGGAGCCAGCCAAGACCTGGCCGCCATGGTGCAATCCCCCGGACTTTGTGCGCCGCTTCTCTGCCGAACGCTTCGTTGGCGAGCCTCGCGAGCCCCAATCGCCATTGGTGCCCAAACTCCATTCCACCGCCAGCCGAGAGCCCCTGAAACAGCTTTCGGGAAATTCCCTAATTTGGGCGGTTTCCTCTGGAGAACCCGTTGTGAAACAGGTTGTAATGGAGTCCAGCTGCAGGATATAACCCGGCCCACGGCCGAAGGTTTCGCCCAACCGCCCCAAAAAGGCTCCTCCGCCGCCCGGTTTTTGAGCGAAACTTCTTCTGGGGCTTAGGGTTCTAGAGATTAGACCAACTTGCCCGACTGGGGAGACTACGCAATGAAACAGACCGTACCAATGGCGGTTCTCGTCCTGGCGATCGCAGGGATCACCTCCGGCGCAGGCGCCGCCGAGCCTTCCCGGCCCAACATCCTCTGGATCACCAGCGAAGACAACGGGCCGCAGTTAGGGGCCTACGGCGACCTGTATGCCACAACGCCCAACCTCGACCGCCTGGCCTCCCAGGGGATCCTCTATCTGAACGCCTGGTCGAACGCTCCGGTCTGTGCCCCGGCGCGGACCACGATCATCTCCGGCCTCTACCCACCCTCGACCGGCGCGGAACACATGCGGAGCATGGTGCCGATGCCGGCGGGAATGAAGATGTATCCGCAACTGCTGCGCGAAGCCGGCTACTATTGCACCAACAACAGCAAGGAAGACTACAACCTCCGGAAGTCCGACCAGGTCTGGGACGAGTCGTCGCCCAAGGCCCACTGGAAGAATCGCCGGCCGGGTCAGCCGTTCTTCGCGGTCTTCAACATCCTCTGCACCCACGAAAGCCAGATCCGCAAGCGTCCGCACACGCTCGTCCACGATCCGGCCAAGGCCCGCGTGCCCGCCTACCATCCCGACACGCCCGAGGTGCG
>JBDKTH010000971.1:0-2753 GCA_039680305.1 Thermoguttaceae bacterium
CTGGGCTTTCAGGACTTCGGCATCTTCGCCCGGCGGATTGCCAATACCTGGGAAGGACGCGGCTTCCTGGCCCTTTCGCCCCAGTGGCCCGCGTTCAACGATCACTTTTACCCGGGCCTGCTCGTGCTCGTTCCCCTGTGGCCCCTTTGGCCGGATGCGCACCTGTTCATCTTCATCCAGGCGGTCTGCCTGGCCGCGTCCGGCGTGATCGTCTACCAGTTGGCCCGGCGCCTGGAAGCCCCGCCGGCGGGTGCCGCGGCCTGGGCCGGCGCGTACTTGGCGTTCCCGGCCGTCGGGCAGCTCAATCTGAGCCTGACCTACGGGTTCCACGAGGTGAGCATGGCATTGCCGTTCCTCATGGGCGCGTTGTGGGCGCTGGTGGCCCGCCGACGTTGGCTTGCCCTGGGCCTGGCCCTGGCTGGCTGCTCGTTCACAGAGGACATTTTCGCCCTGGTGGCCGGTCTGGCCCTGGCCCTGGCCTTGTTTGAATGGCTGGACCGCCGACAGGCCCGCGAAGGGGCCCCGCTCACCGGACTCTCGCCGGCTGCCTGGCTCTCGGTCTTTGGCGGATTTACGGCCGGCTTCCTCCTGGTGATGATCGTTACCCGGCTGATGGGGCCTGCCCATACCTGGCGGTTCCAGCACCTGGGCAGTTCGCCGGGCGAAATCCTCCTGTCGCCCTTGACCAAGCCCGGCGACTTTTGGGCCGCGATCTTCCAGCCAGCCCTGGCCTGGTATCTCCTGGCGATCCTGGTTCCGGTCGGCCTGCCACTCACGCTGCGGGCGTGGCCCGTCCTGCTGGCCCTGATCCCGCCGCTGGCCTTCCTCTCGCTCTGGGGATTCAGCGGGGCCATCTCGATTGGCATGCACTATGTCACGGAACTGATCCCGATCGTGTTTCTGGCCGCCGTGCTCGGGGCGGTCCGGGGAGTCGCCCCAGGCCGCATTCGGAGCCTGGCCCTGTCGTGTGCAGGGCTCTTGGCCCTATCCTCGGGCGTGGTGGCCTCGGCATACCTCGGCGCATTGCCCTACAGCGGCCCCAACGGCCCCGCACCGTTTTCCCCCAAGCAGCGAGCGGACCTGGCCGACCACTACGCCACGCTTAGACGCGTCGTGCCGATGGTCGGCGGCCGCGACGCCTCGACGCTCGCTTCCGCCCGACTGGCCAGCCACCTGCTCAAGGTGCGACGCCTCCAGACGGTGTTTTACGCGATCCGCGACGTCGACGCACTGAAGGAGGAGGCCGGTCCAGATCGCCCTTGGATCGAGCTGTTCGACTGGGTTGCCCTCGACTATGCCGACTTCGATTGGAACCACACCCTAGCCGACCTGGATACGATTGCCCAGGCGGCGGAAGCGGCCGGCTACCAGAAGGTGCTGGATGAGAATGACGTGCGGGTCTACCGCCGCCCCGATCCGAAAAAGCGTTAGGCTGTTCGACTTATCTTCCAAGAAAGGATAGAAGCCGCGATGACTGCATTCGATGACTTGGAGCCCACCGAGGTGGAGGTACAGCCGATTCTTGCCGCACAGATGACGAGCCATTGTGGCCTTGCGCCCGACGAGGTCAAGGAGGCCATGGGAACTGCCTTTGGCACGGTCATCGCCTTCTTGACGCAGCATGGACTTCGCTTCGCCGGGTCGCCGCGAGCGATCTACACGTCGTTCGGTCCCCAGGGCGTGGACTTCACCGCGGCCATCCCAGTTGCCACAACGCCTCCCGGCCTATCCCCCAGCGACCCGGTCACCGTGGCATCCCTCCCCGGCGCGAAAGCCTTGCGTTTTACCCATCGCGGTCCGTACGGGGAGTTGATGACGACCTACGGTCGCATCGCGCAATACCTTGAAGCGAAGGGGCTCATGAAGGACGAGGCCGATTGGGCCCGCTACATGCCGATGTGGGAGGAGTATCGCAACGATCCCGACGAAACGCCCGAGGCCGACCTGTTAACGCATATCTTCCTCCCGAGGACATAACGCGTCAGGCGAATCGAGCGATCAACAATTGAAAACGTGTCGCAGGGCAAGCGAGAATCCTCGATGGAGTATGGCCACAGAATCGCCGCCGGTGGGATTGTCGTCCACGACGGAAAGATCCTTCTTGTCCGGTATCGCGACGGCAACGCCACCTACCTCGTTGCGCCCGGCGGGGCCATTGAAGATGGCGAATCGCTTGCCACCGCTGCGGAGAGAGAAGTCGAGGAGGAAACGGGCGTCCGATGCGTGGCAGAATCGCCCGTGATGATTGAGAATATCCGCGCGACACGATACCAGATGGTCAAGATCTGGTATCTGTGCGATTACGTTGCCGGCCAACCAGTCAAGACCCTGGAGGCGGAGAAAGAAGGGATCGTTGAGGTCGGCTGGTATTCCCAAGAGCAACTCCACGGCGAAACCGTCTTCCCGGAGATTATCCAGACCACGGGAATCGTCGACCTTAGTAGACTCCCCTCGGAAATCATCGACCCTGGCGTGCGTTACGCGAGCTTCTGACATGTCACGGCTGGCACTCTGCAGCCACGTCGCCGCTCCGCGGCCTGACGAGGGAAGGTGATCTGGCTGAATGGGCATGGCGTCCGTAGAATCGGCGACAACAGAACCTGCTGTGAAGAAATCCCGCGAGGAGAATCATGAGATCATTTGGGGCAATTGTCATCGCGTGTGCACTGATGAACGTGGCCGAATGCGGCCATGCATCAATTCTCGATTTCGTGCGAATCAGCATCGATCTGGCGAACACGGCCGACGCCGCC
>JBDKTH010000248.1:0-7778 GCA_039680305.1 Thermoguttaceae bacterium
GGCCAGCCCAACTCCTGCCCGACCTCGGCCATGGCTTGGAGGGTTTGGGCGTATTGGTGACGGGCGTGTTGCTGTTGGGCCAGATCGAGACTCTTGCTGAACAGGCGTCTGGCCTTCCGCACCTGGCCGCGCATGGCGAGGATCAACGCGTATTCCCGGAAAGCTTGCGGCAGGTCATTCCGACAGAGTCTTGCGGCGCGGATCGCACGGCGGGCCGCGATTGCGGCGCGGTGAAGGAGTTCGCGACGCCGCAGGGGCGTGTAGTCGTGCATCTGTTCCGCCTGGGTTCGCCAGGCCGTGGCGGCCCAGGTCAGGTTGGGGAGGGTGTAGGCGTTCCGGACGCCGGCCGTTTCGGCTTGCGCCGTCGCCTCGTCGAACACGACGGTCGCCCGAACCGCATCACCGTCGCCGAGGAACCGCACTCCCTGGGCCAGGAGGACTTGGGACATGCCTTGGGCGTCGTGGCGGTTCCGCTCGAACTCCCGGCGGAGGATCTCCTCTGGGATCGCGCCGCACGCGGCCCTCGCCCAGATGTCGAGAATGATCCCGGAAGCCTGTTCGTCGCCGAGTTCGAGCCCCGACTTGTGATTCAACCGTGCCTCGTGAACGGCGCCCTGGAGGTCGCCGAGGTGGTACAAGGAGGCTGCCAACTGGTAACGTGCCATGTGGACCAGCCAGTAGTCGCCCATCCGCTCCAAGAGCCGGATCGCCTCGCGGCACCGCTCGACGCATTCCGTGAAGCGGGAAGCCGCGTAGAGCGTGATGCCGTAATAGACCAAGGCTTGCCCCTGGCCCCAGAGATCGTCGAACGAACGGCGGATCATGAGCCCCTTCTCGGCGTAGACGATGGCTCTCCGGAAAAGCGGGACCAGCGTCATCGCCGGCGAGTGCTCGGAGTAGGCCTGAGCCAGTTCGGGTGTCGGGGGGAACCGCTCGGCCAGGTTCAGCCCTCGCAGATGAGCCCACATGCCGAGAACGATGTTTCCACAGTACCAGCACCCGTGTCCCAGGTTGCTGAACAGCCGCAACGTCAGCCTCTGGGCTTCGTCAATCGGCTGTGTGCGGCGGTGCAGAGACCATCGTGGGAACCGGGTGTGCAGTGTTTGGACGAGCAACTCCCAGACAAGCATCGCGACGACGATGGGTCGCCAGCCGGGGACATATCGGCCCAGCAAGCGCAGGGCGGTCTCTACGTCACGGACTGCGCCTTCCATGTCCCCTCGCTTGAAGGCAAGCTCGCCGAGCTTCCCACGAATCTGCGCTTCGGCAAAGGTGCCCTCGGCCAAGGCGGCGGCGGACTCGAACAACTGGCCGGCCGCGTCGTAGCGTCCGCGGAGGAGGAGCACGTCGCCGAGGCCTTCGGCGATCCGGTACCGCATTGGCTTGTCCGCCCGCCAGGCGCCCCGTTCGGCGATGCGATACTGTTGTTCGGCAATTTCCAGGGCATGCTGGGTCCTCGCCCGCTCGGCCGCCCGGAGGGCATAGGGGAGCGAGGACTCACTGTCGCCGGCCGCATCGAAATGGTAGGCCAAGTCGGAAATGCGATCGGGGGCGTGTTGGCGGAGGTGCTGTGCTGCGCGGCGGTGCAGTCCCTTTCGCTCGTCGGTCGTCAGACGATCGAGCAGGGCGGACCGAATGCGGTCGTGGACAAACACGTAGCGTGCCCCATCGGGGCGGGACCAGACAAGATGCCGCTGCCGGGCTTCCTCCAATGCGGCGATCGCCTGCGAGGCGGTGTACTGGGCCAATTCGGCGGCAATGTCGAGTTCATACTCCTTGCCCAACACGGCCCCCGTGGAAAGGAGTTGCAGGGTCGCGGCGGGCAGCAGCTCGAGGCGGCGGGTGAGGAAAGCGGCGGCGCGGCTCGATGAACGCACGTCGGCCATGGCCAAGGGGACGACACGCCAGCCCTGCGGTTCGGCGACCAAGGCTCCGGATTCGACGAGGCCGCGGAGGACTGCCGTGGCCATGAACGGGCTTCCTTCGGACAGCCGCGTGATCACTTCCACCGCCGCATCGGGAAGAGGGCCGGCCATCGACTCCACCAGTTGCCGCACTTCGGCCGGCGCAAAGGGCGACAATCGGAGGTGGCCCGAGGGATTGGTCCGGCGGAGGAGATGAGACTCAGGGACTTCCTCGGCGCGGAAGGCCACGATCATCAAAACGTGACGTGCGTCGGAGGCTGCTGCATGCCAACGACGGATCAGCTTGCAGGTCAACTCGTCGGCCCACTGGCAGTCGTCGAGGATGAGCAGGGTGGGACAGTCTCGGGAGCCCAGGGCATCGAGAAAACTGGCCAACGCCCGAATTGTACGCGTTTCGCCCGCCTCTTCCGGGCCCAAGGATGCGGTCGTCTGGCAGTCCAGGGCCTGCGCCAACCTGGGCAGTGCGGCACTAATCGCGTCAAGCGAGACTCCCAGGCGGCTGCGGACGGCCTCGGCCAAACCAGCGTTGGATTCCCGGGCCGCCAGGAATCCCTCGACGATTCCGTCGAGCAAGCGGAACGGTTGCTGGGCGACCTCGCTGGTCCCCTGCCCGCGAAGCACCCAGAGACCCTCGCGTGCGGCGCGCTGAGCAGCTTCGGCCAGAAGACGCGTTTTACCGCCCCCGGACTCTCCCTCCAACAGGACGAGTCCCGCTTGTCCCTGGATCGCCTTCCGGATCTGGCTGTCGAGTTCGTCCAGTTCCTGGGCTCGGGCGACAAAGGCCGGCTCGGTAAGGTTGCCTCGCCGGTCGCTGGCGCCGATGACCACCGAGGGATCGGCGTCGCCCTGGGAGAGCCGCTGGACGATGGCCTCAACATCGGCCAGCACGGCTTCCGCCGACTGATAACGGTCACGCGGATCTTTGCGCAGAAGCCTCGCGACCAATTCATCCAGGGCCCGCGGAACCGCCACGCCGAGAGGCCGCAGCTCCGGGACGGGATCGGTCATATGTGCAAAGAGGATCGTACCGATGCTTTTCCCGTAGAACGGCGGGCGGGCGGCAAGGCAATGAAACAGGACCGTTCCTGCCGCGTAAAGATCGGACGACTCGGTAATGTCTTGATCGATCGAGCCGGCTTGTTCGGGAGAGACATAGAACGCGACCTCGAGCGGATGGCCTCGCAGCGAGGAATCGGCCTGAATGGCTCGCGCGGGCCCAAAACCGATCAGGGTAGCGGTGGTCGGATTGTCGGGGGCGTCGAGGATCAGGTTGGCCGGCCGCACGCTCCGATGGAGCACGCGGTATTGATGCATCTCTCGGAGCGCGGAAAAGACTGCTCGGGCAACGGCCAAGGTTGCGCGAAGATCGAGTGGACCCGCCAAGAGCCGCTGCTGGAGTGAGATGCCCGCGATGTGCCGGGAGACGAGAAAGAATACGTCCTTCTCGCGGCCTGCATAGACCAAGGGAGCTAGCCACGGGCTTCGCACGCGACGCAGCAACGCCGCCTCATGCTCCAGACGCATCAACGTGCCAGGGGCAAGAGAGCTTGCGGGAATCGCCTTGATGACCACCGGGATACCTGTGTCCCGATCGCTGCCAAGGAAGGTCCCGGTCCCTTGCGTTTCACGCAGCAGACGTGCGACGACGAAGCGATTGGCGACGACGCTGCCTTCGCGCAGGTCGGCTGCCTCGCTCCAGTTACCGTCGGGATATCTGCGCAGCAGTTGCGACATTGGTTCGCGTTGCCGTCTGCCATGGGACCATTTGTGCAAGTGTAGCTCTTCCGCCGCGGGCAGGCAGGCCGGGACGTCCGATCCTACCGGTTCCAAGGGTCATGCTGGATACGCAAACCTTGTCGTTGGGGAAAGCCTTGGGGAGGGGATGACTAACCGTGGGGGAGAGTCCCAAGTGACCCCTACTGGATGGACCAACTTTGTGTATTGACAGACCTTGCGGCGAGATCAGAATGGGGGTGTTACAGCTGAAAGGCGCACGCGGGGCGGCACGACGCTGAACCCGGAAAAGCTGGTATTCGTATGAGAAGTCTGACGCCTTCGCAATATGGATGCCAACTGCTGTGACGTGTGGGGCAGGGAGGCTGACCTTCTGGTAATTCTGGTCCACTCGTAACGAGGGAGCGTGACATGAAGTGTCAGCAGTTCGAAGGACAACAAGAGGTCTTGCTGTTCGAGGTTCCTTGGGAAAAAGACTGCGAGTATCGTACCAATCCCGCCGTCCTAACATCGTTGTTGCGGGAGCAGGTTCCCATCCTGGATTTCGTGGAGTGGCGGGTCACGACGGTTGAACCGGGATTGGCCGAATCGCTTCTGCCGCTGAATCCGCCGTCGACGAACCAGCACTTTACCCATCAGGCAGCGCTGCTGTTGCTCGCGGCCGACTACACGGGCGGGATCGCGCTGGGCTCGCTCATCTTTGGCTGGCCGGTCGTCGGGGTCCATCCCATCTCGTCGTCGAAGTCCATCTCCTTATGGCTGATCAAAGGCGACATCAAGTACCTGCGACCAAGCGTGGGCGACCTCACCGTCTTTGCCGAGGTAGACCGGGAAAAACACGGGAGGATCCGCCGTCGCTTCATGGACGGGAAACCGGTTCTCGAAACGCTGAAGATTCGGTTCCGGAACGGAGCAATCGACGTGGCCGAAGCGGAACTGACGTACTTCGCCAGACAGTCGGAAAAGCTCCGCTCCGACGGCGCGGATCCGGACAAGGTCAATATTCTCTACCAACTCAAACTGACCTCGTCGGCCGAGTTGATCGCGGGGGTCAGGGCACGGGAGACCGGGAAGCTGTTCCATGACCCTTACGCCGCTCGCATGGCAGGGCAGCATGGCGTCTCGCTGGCCACCCGGTTCTGCCAACGGTCGCCACAACTCGGCGGAATGGTGGCCGCGCGGACCCGGCATCTCGACATGGAGATGACGCGCTTCGTGTCCCAAGGCGGACGCGATGTGGTGATCGCCGGCGTGGGCTGGGACATGCGGCCCTTCCGACTCGATTTCCTGCCAGGAACGCGGATCTACGAGTTGGACTTCTCCACCACCTTGATCGAACGCCGCAATCGGCTGAAGGAACTCGGCTTGCAGGATCCCCCGGGCGTGACTCGCGTCGAGATTCCCCTCGATCTGCGCGGCACGCCGTTGGCGGCAACCCTTGAGGAACTGGCCGGCCGCAAGGTGCCGGTCTTCATCGCCTGGGAGGGGATGAGCATGTACTTCCAGGAGGACGAAGTCCGAGCAATTCTGCAAGGCATGGCGCCGTTGCTCGAACATCCGGAAAGTCGCTTGTGGGTTGACCTCGTGGATCGCCGGGCCGTCGAGACCCCGGAACTCTTCCCCAACGAGGTGCAAGCCTTCATGCGCGGGATGCAGGTGCTGGGTGAACCATTCACCTTTGGGACGGATTCCGTCGAGGGCTTCATGGCCAGCAACGGGTTCCGCTGCAATGACGTGGTGGGCTCGGACGTGTTCTTCGAGGACAGCCGCGATCCGGTCTACTGCTTGTACAAGTTCTGCGTGGCATCGCGGGGCGTTGGCGCGTCGGACTCGGAGGGCGGTCAGCGCTGGCTGGTTCACCCGGGCGAATCCGATACGCCCACCAAACCGCACCAGATGGCGGCAGAGGAACTGGACCGGCCGGTGAACCTGTACGAGCGGGATCGCTAGCACGCAGATGGACGGCTCCGCGATCGGTTTCAATCGGTCGCGGGGCCTCGTCACATGCAGGCTAGAATCGCCGTATCAGGCTCAGACCGAAACAGTGGGTCTGAGCCTTGTTGGTACTCTGGTTGAAGTCGCCACCGACCCAGTCGCTAGTCTCGACCGTCGGATTCGGCCCAAAGGTGAACATGTAGGCCAGATCGATGTCCCAGGAGTTCCACGTCCATCCGTAACCCAGCGAGAAGGCGTGTTCGAGCGTCGCCTGAATGTAGGGGCTGAGCGTACCGACGGGAACCGGGTTGCGGTGGTAGTCGTATCCGACGCGGACCACGCTCCCTCCGGCCAGGATCCATTCATAGCCAAGACGCACGGAGGCCGTGTCGTGCCAGCGGAGCGGGAACTGCTCGTAGATCGCCGGGAACATCAGGTTCGACGGATTGCTCAGATGGATACCGAAGTCGTCAAAGGACCGTGACCAGTCATACCAGATGACGTCGGCCGAGATGATGTGCCAGGGGCACAACGCGTGGCGGACCCCTAGACCGAGTGAACGTGGCCAAGTCACGTCCATTTGGGTATCGAAAGCGCTGGCTCCATATCCCGGGACCGTCACACGAGAAGTGCCATCCAGTTCGAAGCGGCTCTCGCTTTGATAGGTCAGGCCGAGGGTCGTAGCCTCGGTCAACTGGTACTGGAGTCCGACCGACCAGCACAGGGTGGCGCCGGTGGCTTGCAGGTCCAACAAGGTGGGCGTTCCCTGAAGTGCCCCCGGATTTTGTAGGAAGTACGGCCCCTCCAGTTCCTCGTGGCTAATGCCGACCCCCAGGGTCGCCCCAACCGTCAGGCGATCGGTGAGGCGGCAGGCAGCGCCGGGGAGAACTTTCATCAGGCTCCCGAACGATTTGTAGCGTTGCTCGCCGAACAGGGGCGTTTGGAGATCATAGGTTTCGCTGAAGCCGGCTGGGACGAACAGTCCCAACCCGTACGCCCACATCCCGTCCGCACTTTTCCGGATCAAGGAAATCTGGGGCAGCGGAAGCATGCTGCGGTCGGACGCATCGTTCAGCGCATTGGCGTAGTGGAAGTCGGTGAACATCGCGTCGACCCCGAATTCCATCAGGCCATTGCCGTCGATGTTGACCGCGCCCGCCGGGTTGTCAAAAAGGATGGCGCCGTTGTCCGCATAGGCGAGATTCGTCCCGCCACGTCCGATGGATCGCGGCGACAGACCGTTCAAGAACAGACCGTCGGCCCATGCCGTGCTTGCCAGCGTCAGGAAGATTCCGCAGAGGACCAGAGGTATCCATTTTCGCGACATGAATCGCTCCAGCCGTAGAGATTCACGGGAAGACGAATTGGGGGGCTATAGTGTCGAATCGGCAAGTGCGACGGCAGACCGTAAGCTAGATGGGGGAGAGACGCGATCCTGATGTCGGATGTGTGACGTTTATGACGTCCAGGAAAAATGAACGGCCTCCCCAAGTTCGGAAGGCCGCAAGAAACGGGCAGACGCATCGTTCCGGACCGCAGTCAGAAACTGCTGTCCTCGAAGAGCGTGGATGCCGACTCGACAAACCTCGCCCACTCGGCGTGGAGACCTTGCAGATGGGGGGGGATCTCGGCGAGGACTTGTCGGCGGGCCAACTCCTCAATGCTGGCGGCCCGCTGGCGGAGTCCGTGTGCCGCCATATTGGCGGATGCGCCCTTGATGCGATGGGCGACGCGGGTGATCTGTTCCAAGTCGTTCGCCTCCACCGCCCGTTCCAATTCCTCAAGATCCGCATCGAACCGCGATTGGAATATCGCGAGGACTCGCTCGACCAAGGCGAGGTCGCCGAGGCATCGGTTCAACAGTTCCTGACGGTCCACGACCGAGGCTAGTTGTGACGAGGACTCCCGATCCATGCTGGAGATCTCCTGTGGGGGCACGGTTATTCGACTCTAGGTCAAGACCACACTGGCGTCAAATATACGTCAAGGAGAGGGGGACGCGGGGACCACCGCGACTGGCCCCCCCAGGGCTTCCAGCGCAGGCTCGGCAAATTCGGCACGACTGCAACGGTCTTTGACATGACGGCTTGCGGGAGCGATCGGCAGGGATGATAATGGCGGCCAATGGGGGATTCTTTGCGACGCGTTCTATTTGGCATCGGAAAAGGAGAGACGCGTGAATCG
>JBDKTH010000269.1:0-7219 GCA_039680305.1 Thermoguttaceae bacterium
GTCTAATCAGGTCCACTGCCCGAAGTTCGGCTGGACGATTACGGTGGAGGTCTGGCCCTTTCGCTGCGAATGTCCAAAGAACGTGGAGCAGACCCTGGCTCAGCGGGCGGAACGGGAGAAGCGGCTAGCAACTGTAGGCCGAGTAGTTCGTAAGGGCAATGTCCCCGACGTTTGCCGCTCTGGAACGGCCGGCAGTTCCAATACAGCCGTTTGAGGTCCAGCATCGGTTAAGTCACCGTCCGATGCCGCCCCTGGTGCATCCGCAAGATGCTGTTCATGCACTCCACCGCGCTGCTGGCACGAACCGTGTGTCGCAACACGGCCATCACCCTCCGATACGACTCCTCCCACTTCACCGCCAACTTCCGACAATACTCCGTCTGCACCAACGCAGCGGCTAGCCAACGGCCTCCGCCCGGAGCGTCGGCGGCAAGCCTCTACCACTATTTCGCGGATAAAGAGGACTTGCTGCAGTTCACTTATACCAAGACCTTCGAGCCGTTGCTTACGGCGGCCGAGGAAGTGTACCGAACCAACTTACCCGCCCCTGAAAAACTGGAGGCAATCCTCCGGCTGGTGTTTGACAACTTGGCCAAACACCGTGAACTGTTTAGCCTGCTTCTGAAGGACGACGCGGCCTTGCACCTTCCCGGAAGAGATGAACGGCTCAGCCGGAGGATTGCCATCTTCGCCGGGATATTTCGACAAGGTATCGAAGAAAGAGCCTTTCGCGTCCTCGATACCGAACAACTGGCAGCGGTGTTTGTAGGAGCAATCGCTCCACTTTGGCAACGCCTATTGTTGGATAGGGATGGACAACATACCGGCCAGGCAGTCACACTCCTGATGGATGTGTTTCTGCATGGGATCACTGCCCGGCTCGGCCATGAGTGACTCCATGCCGCAAGGAGTACATAGCCAGTCCCGCGGGGCGTTACTCCTGGTGTTGGCCGGAGATTCCTCGCAGCGGTCGTTGACAGACGCGGATGGCCGGGCGATGCTGGAGTTCTTCCGTCCCGCAGCTGGGGTCCACCAGGCCTCACCATTTTGGAAACACACCGATGAAGAATCCCGTCATGCACGCCAGAATCCTGTCCACCATCTTCGTATCCCTGTTGCTGGGGGTAGTCCTGCTTGCATTGGGCGCCGCCCAGTCGCGGGCGGCGGGTACGTCGTTCAAGGAAGCCCAGGGGCAGGTGATCCTCGAATCGCCCCGATGGGCAATGGCTCTTGAGGCCTCCAGCGGGGCCATTCGTTGGATCGAAGATCGCAACGGCGCAGGGAAGCTCGTGCGTGGCGGCAAGGACCTCTGGCGGATCGAGCGACATAACGAGCCGGTGATCGAGGCCTCGGCCTGCAAGCTCCGCCATGCTTGGAACGGCGAGGAAGGCGTATTGACGCTCGACTTCGAAGGCCCGGACGCTGCAGTAAAGATCGTCTGCACCGCTGCGACGGAGGGGCCCGCGTGGCGAGCCGAGGTCAGTCTGAAGCGTGGAACGATGCTCGGGTGGCGGTTCCCGGCCGAGTTGGAATTCGACGTGTCCACGCTCCAAGAGTTCATCTTTCCCGAGCACCTGGGCGTGGCATTCTCGCGATCGTTCTTCGAGCCGGGCGGGGCCGGGGTGAAACGTCACTCGCTGGGCGGCAACGGTCTGCTCCAGGTGACCGGCGACCGCTGCCAGATGGGATCTCTGCGCAGCGAGCCCGCGGCCGTGCGGCCGGGCAAGGACGCCGAGGGGTGGCTTCCTGCCTGGTATCTTAAGGAAATGCCACGCTGGCAAGTGACGGTCAACCGTTGCCCGGCCGGCGGCAAGCATGATCTCTCGCTGGTCGAGACCGAGCAGGGCAGCTGGTTGTCGGGCTATCGCCTTGGCGGCTGGGGCTGGCTGTTCCGCTTTGGGGGATTCATGAAGGATCACAACCAAACCCGTCCCCAAATGGCCAGCGTGATCGCCACGCTGGCGAAACTCTACGGAAGCCCGGCCCAGCCGGGGCGCGACGTGCAACCGCCTGCGACCTTGCAGGGCAAGGCGCCCAGCCGCTGGCCGGAACCGCCGCGGCGGATCGCCTTCGTGGTCTCGCGGCCCAGCGCCCGACCGGGAGTGCGGCAGTCGTTTCCGGTGAACCAGTGGATCGCTGAACTCGGGCGGCAGAAATGGGTCGCCGAGGGACGAATCGAAATCGAGGTCCTGCGCGATCCGGCCAGCCTCCGCGCGGCCCTGGCAAAGCCGCGGCAGTGGTTCGCGATCGTCAACACGCTCGCCGAGAGTTTTCCGGCCGAGTCGCCAGACCAGGCCAAGACCATACTGACGGCGATTCGCGACTACGTGCGCGAGGGCGGGATTTGGTGGGAAGCGGGCGGGGGCTACTCGTTCTACAACGCGTTGGTCCCGGCCGACGACATGACGTTTCGTTCGGCCAACCGCGATTTCTGCGACTTCGTCGCCCTCAACGCCCGCACAGGCCGTTTGGCGTTGTTTGGCGTTCAGGCTCCCGAGGCGATCTTCGTACCGGCCGAATCCGAGATCTCCGCCAGTGGCCCGGCTGATCATCGCGTCGGACGCTTTAGCCATCTTTTCCGTGCTTTTGGCAAGGCGGGCCAGACGGTGCGGTTGCCGCTCGAGCAGATGGTGCTCGGCAGTCCACACCGCGAGGCGCTTCGCGCGTATGCTCAGCGCAACCGCTTCACGCGAGGGCTGACCGACAAGGCCCAGGCCGAGGTGGTGGATCGATTGAAACGGAGCGTCCTGGTCAAGGTCAACGCGAAGAGCCTGAAAGAGCAGACGCGGATCGCCGAGGGGTTGCCGTTCCCGGTGTTGTACCATACGGCTGATTACCTGCGTGGCGGCTTCGACCGGCAGTACCCGGATCACCTGCCGCCAAACCCAGCCAAGGGCACTCCCGAGGATCTGGCACAGTTGATCAAGACCTGCCGCGCGAAGGGGCATCTCTTCATGCCCTACACCAATCCGACGTGGTGGTGCACCAATCCGAAGGGGCCCACGTTTGAGAAGGAGGGCGAGGCTCCGCTTTCTCGCGATTTTGAAGGGAAGATCTATCCGGAAAGCTATGGATTGAGCACGGTCCAAGGCTACACGATCTGTGCGTGGCATCCGGCGGTTCGCGCGGCGAACGATCTGACCCGGGAGCAGTTCACGCGGGAGTATCCGGTCGACGTGCTGTTCGAGGATCAGGTCGGCGCACGAGGGCACCGATGGGACACCAATCCGGCCGCGCCCCATGCGGGTGCCTATCTCGAAGGGATCCATCGGATCGCCCACGCCGATTCGGCGGTGGTTCCCCTGGGCACGGAGGACGGTCACGACCGGTTGATCAACTGGGAGACGATGTTCTGCGGATTGAGCATGCCCTGGCTGCCCAATCGTCCGGCGGGCAACCGCGTGCTGTATGAAGACCTTTGGCCGGAGGGCACCTGGCGGATCGAACCTTTGGCGCTGTTGCTGGCGCACGACAAGGTGCTGTTCTACCACCACGACCTGGGCGGGTTCGTCCACAATCGGCTCGATCTGGCGGTCACGCTGGCGATGGGCTACGGATTGAGCTGGTGGACTCACTCGGCGACGCCGTCGGCCAAGGAACGCGACTGGGTCGAGCGGTTGTGCCGGGTCCAAGCCGCGGTCGGACCGCGATGTGCAGGCCGAGCGTTGGATGACTTCCAGTACCTCGCGCCCCGGGTCCTCCGCAGCCGCTTCGGCGATCTGGAGATCGTGGCCAATCTCAGCCGAGAGCCGTGGACGGTCGATGCCGCCACGGTGATCGCCCCCGAGGGCTTTTGGGCCCGATCGCCGGACCTTGAGGCCGGCATCTTCGTCCGCCGCCAGGGGAAGCCGTGCGAGACGGCTCCTTGGATGATCCGCGAGCGAGTCGCCGGGCAGTGGACCGAGTGGTCCGCCGCGGCGGAGGAATGATCGGCGCGGCGCGAGCCGGTTGAGCGTCCTGGGAGTTGAAATCAACACTGTCTGCCCCTCCCCCTGCCCCTCTCCCACTTGCGGGAGAGGGGAGGTTTCAAAACAGTCTCTTACACTTCACACAGCTTCATCATCTTCTCGAGCGTTTCCAACGGCTGCTTGGTCGGCGTGTACTCGTGAGCGAGGTAGCCCTGGAAGCCGAGGTCGGCGATCGCTTTGCAGATCGGCGGGTAGTAGAGCTCTTGGGTTTCGTCGAACTCGTGCCGGCCGGGGTTGCCCGCGGTGTGGAAGTGGCCGATGTACTGGATGTTCTGCTGGATCGTACGGATGATGTCGCCTTCCATGATCTGCATGTGGTAGATGTCGTACAAGAGCTTGACGCGCGGCGACCCGACGCGCTTGCAGACCTCGACGCCCCAGCTGGTGTGATCGGCCATGTAGCCGGGGTGGTTCACCTTGCTGTTGAGCAGCTCGATGCAGAGCGTGACGTTGAGATCCTCGGCGAGCTTCTTGATGTTGTTGAGGAACAGGACGCTGTTTTCCAACCCCTGCTCATCAGAGATCCCTTGCCGATCGCCGGCCAGCACGATCACGTTCTGCGCGCCGGCGGCGGAGGCGGCCTTGATGGCTTCGCGCATCTTCGGATCAATGGTGGCGTGGTGCTTGGTGTCGTTGATGCCGGCCTTGATGCCGCTGCCGCCGGAGACCATCGTGGCCACGAGGCCGTACTTCTTCAGGGTCGGGAAGGCATCGGGGCCGACCAGGTCGATCCCCACGGCCCCCAGGCGTGCGGCTTCGCGGCACATGCCATCGAGGTCGAGTTTCGCACCGCTAAAGACTCCGCGGCAGACGGCCTGCTTGAGCCGCCCCTTGCGGGGCTCGGCCTTGGCGGTCTGGCCGGAAAGGCCCATCGCGGCCATCGCTCCCAAGCCGCCGACCGTGCCGAGAAATCCGCGTCGTCCCATGTTCGATGAAGTTGCTTTCGTCATGTTGTTCGCCTGTCGATATGAGTGGTTTCGTGAGTGTCATGGCCTCGCGGGGCCAGTTCCGCCAAAGTAGTTAGTTTACCCTCGGGCACGGCCCAGCCACAAGGATCAATGCCGTTCAACGCCCGGCCTTCTCGGCCAGCGGCTGCCACTGGCGCGGGCTCGGGATGACCCGGACCCGGTCCGCGGCGCCCAGCTTTTCGTAGACCTCGCGCGTCCACTGGTAGGCGGCGGGCATATTGCCGACAAAGGTGATCGGGCGAGGGTAGAGCAATGCCAGGTTCTGGGGCAGGTCGCCGACGCGGAGAATGCCCAAGAACTCGGGCGTTCGCGGGTCGGCGTGGGTTTCGGGAGGATCGGCGAGGATCACTTCGCTGACGTTCGGGTCGAGCAGTGCGGCATAGATCGCCAGCGGCGCCGTATAGCCTTGTCCGAACACGGCCACAGGGCCGGTGGACTTGTCGCGACGCAGCAGCGCGATGCCGGCCAACAGGTCGGACACCTGCCGTTCGGGAAGCGTCTGGCCCAAGAGCGGATAGACGCGCCGCAGGGTCCACAGGTAGCCGGGGCCGACCGAGGTCGCTCCCGTATTGCGAACCTCCACGCCGGCCGTGGCAAACGGCTGCCCCATCGTGGGCCGCGAGGAACCGCCGCCTGTGAAGGTGCTGCGTGCCTCGGGCTGGATCGCAAAGGCCACCGTGGGGACCTGCCACGGGGCGTCCTGCCAGTGCATGGTCTTCATGCCCAGGGTCAGGCCGTCGGTCGTGTCGAACACGGCGGTGGCAAACCGTGCCCCGCCGCGGTCGCCGCCGTCCGCGCGGCAGTCGCGTTGGCGGGGCGTATTGTCCTGCGGGATATGGCGGAAGGTGATCGCGCGGAGTTGGGCGATCGCCGCGTCCTGGTGTTTGCGCCACCCGGCCGCGTCGGTCGCTGTCGGTCGCGGGGCCTGCTTGACCAGCAAGGTGTCGATCCGCCGCATCTGGTCGTTCTCCGGCAGCTTGCCGCCAAACACGCGCAGGTTCTCCTCCGGCTCGACGAAGTCGGTCACGTCGTCCTCGACGGGCTTCGCATCGCCTTTGAGATGCGTGTTGAACCAGGTGAAGATGGCCTTGCGCAGCTTGGGGGTGTAGCCATGCGGGGTGAGGTCTTCGACCAGATCAAAATGGTCCGACGCGCCGAGGGCCGCGTACTGGTGCCGGATGCGATGGGCCACGTCGCGGAAGGCGTAGGGGCGCCACAGGACGTCTTCGGTGCCCGAGGCGATCAGAAACGCCCGTGGGGCGATCAGGGCCCCGAGGTCGGGCCAGCACCAGCGGTAGTAGTTGATCCAGAAGGCGCAGTCGCAATGGCCGTCGGTCGCCCGGTCGACGACCGCCTGTTCGATGCTTCCGGTCTGGCAGACGGGCACGACGACCTTGACTCGCTCGTCGGCCGCGCCCAGGCACCAGGAGACCACGCCGCCTCCGCTGAGCCCGGTGACTCCCATGCGATTCCGGTCCACGTCGGCCCGGGTTTCCAGGTAGTCCAACGCCCGCATGGCGTTCCACACTTCGGTGCCCAGGGGCGTGTAGCCCCGGCTGGGCCAGTCCCAACGATCCTCGCGATAGGTTCCGTGGTGGATCCCTTGGGATTCGCCCAGTTGGATCGGATCGAGCACCAGGGCCACGTACCCATGCTGCCCGAACCAGCGGGGGTTGGCTTGGTAGGGCGGGTTCACTTTCCCTTTGCTGTGGCCGCAGAGGTACAGCACGGCAGGCAACCGTCCGGTGGTTTTGGCCGGACGATAGAGGTTGCCGATCACGTAGGCCCCAGGCACACTCTGGAAGGAGACTTTTTCGACCACGTAGTCGCCGCGATCCAACGTGCCGGTCACTCGGGCCTCCAGCGGCGTACGCTCCGGCAAGGGGGAAATGCCCAGCATCTCCCGCCACATCTCGCGCCGCTGGGCCAGCGTGGCCTTCCATTGATCCTGCGGCAACGGCTCCGCCAAGGACCGGCTGGAAACCTGACGGGCTTCCTGGCACGCGCTCTCATAGATCGTTTCTGCCGAGGCGATCCGGCTCAGCCCCCAGCAACTCCCTAGACAGATGGCTACGACAAGGTGGATTCGTGACATGACGACCTCGCTTCGCAAAGGGAAACAGTGGACGACGGCGGTCCGCTGTGGCTCTCGGAGGCCCGCGGGCACTCGCGTGGAGGGCTGCGTGGATCGCGGGTTTCCCCCCATGCGCGGTGCGTTTTGTTTTGCGTGCGCGGCGACTTCGCGTATGGCCAAAAAAGTTGAGCTTTTCGAAAATCGCTAAC
>JBDKTH010000998.1:0-5082 GCA_039680305.1 Thermoguttaceae bacterium
CCTGGCGGGGAAACAGTTCGGCGACCGCGTCGACCCAGCGGGGCACGGTCATCGCGTGCCCGCCGCCCAAGCTACCGCCGCGCGAGCCGGCTCCGCATCCGGCCGCGGAGCCCCCCTGCCCTGCTCCGTCCCGATCCTCGAACAGAAACCCCAAGAGCTCCTCGACCCGCTCGAACCGCGAATCGTCCCCCATCGACACGCCCTGCTCCTGGGCGTTGCGACCCAACAACAGTCGCCACCGCGACAGCGTCTCCCGGTCGGCCGGCGTGAGACTCGCCTGCGTCGGGGCGGTCGCCGGGGCTTCCGGAACAACCGGAGCGGGGTTGGTTGGTTTGGGCGTGCGACGTGCCATCACAGCTCCCACGATTCCATGATCCGGGCCACCTCCTGGTCGATCCGTGCGATCACCGCCGCGGCCGCGGCCGAGGTGCATAGTTGCGTCAGTTTCTCCGATTCCTTCAGCCCATAGCGTTCGGCCACTCGCGACGCCAGCGACTCCAGTTGCCGCTCGTGCAGCCGGGTGAAGGCCGCGCGCATGCGCGGGAGCATCGTCAAAAAGGCATCCCATTCCGCCGCGCGAAGCAACTCGTCAATGGCCCCGACGAGCGATTCCGCGCCCAACAGGATCGAGGTCCGCGAGACGGCCATTGCCCCGTCGAGGAAATCGCCCGCCTGGATCATTCGCTCGACCGGCGCCTTGGCATGGGCCGCGACCTCGGCGGCCAATTCGTCGGGCGAGATAACCCGCAGTTCGGCAAGCAGCCCCAGAAACGCGCCACGGAGGAAAGGCACCGTCGATTCCTCCGCAGCCGTCCGGACGTGGGCAGCGAACATGCTTGGATCGAGCCCCTCCCGGTCGCCCCGCAAGACCACCTCGGCCAACGCCAACAGCGCCGACACGACCGCCTGTTGCTGGTCTTCGGGGACCGACGCCACCTCCGGCACGGCGAAACACGCCCGGTCGTAGCAGCGGAGGATCATCTCCTCCAGCATGTCCCGGCGGAGACTCCGGTAGGTGGCGTAGCGATCGACGACCAGCAGGTGGCCCAGCGCCTCACTTAGCGAAACGAACCGCACATCGCTGTCAATCGCCTTGCCGCAGCCCTCCTCCGCCTGACGGATCAGGTCGGGTAGATCCATGTCGATCGCCTCGACCAGCCCCAGGCAGGCCTTGCCGGCATCCATCTCGTTGCGTGCCAACTCCTCGCGGAGCCGGGCCAGCGAGGCAGCCTCAATCGTGTCGCCATAGAGGTTCTGCTCGACGAGAGCCGGCTCGATCTTTGGATTCCAGCGGAGCTGCCACCGCTCGCGGAAGATCAGCCCCGAGGCCAACTCGCCGGTCGATGTTTGAGCCATCTCGCCAATCGGCACCTTGAGGAACCGGAGGCGGTGGAGGAACGCCGACCGCCGGGCGTCGCGGTCCTCGCGTTTGTCGAGGTCGACGTTCAGCCGTTTCTCCTTGGCCAGCAGTTCGCCCAGGTCGAGCGTGTCGAGCTGAGCGTAAAAGTCGTTGACCATCGGCAGGCGGCCCAGGGCGGGTGTAACGCGGCCCACTCGCGTGCCAATGTCGGCCGCGTCGATCGCCCGGAGCAGATGAACGCCCTCGTCCTGCGGGTTCCCCTTGCAGCAGCAGGTCACCAGGGCATCGTGAATGTCGTCGAGCACGGGCGTGCCCCGACCGCGCAAGGCCGCCAGCATCCGGGCGTGTTGACTCGTGGAGATCGCATCGGCCGACGACAGCGGGTCCCCCCGCTTTCTGGCCTGTTGGAGCACGGCCACGACATGCTCGGCCAGGAAGTCGTCTTTGCGGCCCTCACGCGTGAGTTCCCAGTGGAGCTGGTAGAACTGCGGCGCCCGGTTGCCCGCCCCATAGCCCGACAGCTCCGAGACCTGGAAGAACGAGTACGGCATGACCGTCGTGTAGACGGTGCCCGGCGGGATCTCGGGCGGCGGTTCCTGGTCGGATCGGTCGTGGAACAGGTGGAACCCGCCGCAGACGACCATCGCCTCCTCCGGCCGGACGCCGTTCTCCTCCAGCCCGCGCCGAATCGTTTGCAGCATGAACCGTTCGCGCTCGAGCGTCCCGTCCAACTGCATCAGGAGCGGGGAAGAGGTCGCTCGCGACGCCGCGCAGAAGGTGGCCAGCTCGCGGCGGAACGCCTCGTGGTCGTCAGCAAGCCGGCCGAACTCAAAGAGGCTGTCCCAGGCCTCGGACCACGACCGGTATCCGGCCACCTCCGCCAGGGCCTGATAAAAGCTGCTCTCCACGATCAGCCGCTCCGACTCCCGCTCGGTCCTGGGGGCGGAGGGCGGCGAATCGGCCGCACATGTGGACTCAACGGGACCTGGCAGAGGTTCCTGCTCCCCGGGCTGGAGTTCCTTCGCCGCCGGTTTCAGCAGGGCATGGTGGGGCAGGTCCATGAACAGCCCCTTGGCCCCCACCCGCGCCGCCGCTCGCAGGGCCACGTATTCCGGAGAATACTCCAAGAGCGGATACCAACAGGCGAAGCGGGCCGGGATGTCGGCGGCCGAGCTCTCGATGCCCGCCAGGCCCAAGACGTTGTCGTCGTCGCGATAAGAGCTATAGATCGCTACAGGCGGCTTCGTCTTCGCGTCGACCACGTACGGGATCAGATCATTGGCCTCCCAGGGGCCCTCGATGAAGACGAGCTTCGGCCGGCGATTGGCGATCGCCGCTTCCAGGTGTCGAGCCACGGCCGGGGAATGGTGACGCACGGGGAACCAATAGAGCGCATCGCCCAGCACCTGGTCGACCTGCCGGCCAATCGCCTCGACATCGAGCGTCACCCGCTCGGCCGCCGTTTCGACCGCCGCCTGGGGCTCGAGCTTGTCCGATCCAGTCCCGGCCATCGCCAGTCTCACTTCAGGGTGGAGAGCATTGCGTCGTGAAACCCCTTCCATGTCTGGTCCTGGGCCGCCCGCTTCTTGGCCACCAGCACCACATACTCCTTGAGCACCGCCAGGTCGTTGAGATCCTCCTTGACGATCGAGCCGATCATGTTCCGGGCGATATCGGCCGGTTCGACCTTGCCCGAGCCGAAGAACCGGGCGTCGAGTGCGGCATCCAGGGCCACGCCGATCGCCTCGGCTGTGGAAAGCGTGGTCGACGGTTGCTTGAGGCTTACGCCGTCGGCCGTCTTCCCATTTCGGATCTCACGGAACACGGTCGCCAACAGCTGGATCACCGGCGGCGTGATCCGTAGCGGCAGTTTGTAGCGATCCAACAGTTCGGCCGACCGCTGCTGGACGATCTGGATCTCCGTCTTCTGGTCGGCGACGATCGGGATGTGGATGTAGTTGAATCGACGTTTCAAGGCCGCCGAGAGCTCGTTGACGCCCTGGTCGCGGGTGTTGGCCGTGGCGATCACGTTGAATCCCGGCCGGGCGAAAACCATGTTGGCCTCGGGCAGTTCGGGGATGGCGATCGCCTTCTCCGAGAGGATCGAGACGAGTGCGTCCTGCACGTCGGGCACGCAGCGCGTGATCTCCTCGAACCGCAACACGGCGCCGGCTCGCATCGCCACCATCGTCGGCGACGGGATCAGGTTGTCCGGCCGGGGCCCTTCGGCGATCACTCGGGCAACGTTCCAGGAGTACTTGATGTGCTCCTCCGTCGTGCCGGCGGTGCCTTGAATCGTGAGGGTCGAATTGCCGCTCACCGCGGCGGCGAGGTGTTCGGAGAGCCAGCTCTTGCCCGTTCCCGGCTCGCCCACCAGCAGCAAGGCCCGCTCCGAGGCCAGCGTGACAATCGCCCGTTCGACCAGGGCCTCGTCGCCAAAGAACTTGCGGGTAATCGTCACCTCGGCCGTCCGGCCGTCGAGGTTCGCCTTGAGCGTCTTGCCGCCCAGGATATAGGTGAGCACCGCCCGGGGCGACAGCCGCCACGAAGACGGCAGAGTGTCCGCATCGTTCTGGCGGAGTGCCTCCAGTTGGTCGGCATACTGCACCTCGGCCGGCTGGCGCAGGACTTCGCCATCCGCCGAGGGTGTCTCGGCGACCGGTTGCTTTTTATCTTCCTTTTGTGGAGTCTTTTTGGCCATGGGGGGTCCTTTTCGTGGATACGCCGTCCGTGCTTATGGCAGGGTAATTCGCCGGTCGCAAGCGACAGGACTAGACGTGAGCCGGTTGGATTCAGAGCGTGTAGTAGTCCTCGGGGATCGTTTCGGTGGGGCGCCAATCGATCTCGCCAGCCTCCGCGCCCTTGTAGCGGAGGAAGGTCTGGCTCATCGCTTCCTTGTCCAGCACGGGTTTCTGGTGACGGCTGGCCTCGATCCACGTGTGCACCCGGCTCGGATCGAGCTGGTTCCCCTTGGCCAGTCCGATGATCAGCACCAGCAGGTGCTTGCACAACGCCCCTCGCAGGCCGCCGCAGACATTGAGGTTCTGAGTGCAACAGGCGAAGCTGCCGTCGGCGTTCAGTCGGCAGGAGTAGACCAGCTCCGGATCGCTCTGGCTCTTGACCACGCCCACGAGGTGCTCGTCCTGGACGTCGGCAAAGAGTTGAAAGCGATCGGCCTTGAGCATCTGGATCGCTTTGGAGAGCCGCGACTGATCGACATTCTCCTGAATCCGCTGCATGAACTCCTCGACATCCACCGGCGCATTGGCTGCGGCTTCCGCAACCGCTTTCCGGGCGCTGGGGGCCAGGCCTACGCCCTTCCAGATCATATCGTCCGGCGGGACATACCGTTCGGGGAAGCGGGTATCCTGATCATACTGTGCTCCCTCCAGCTTTGTTCCGTCGAGCGTGGCCCCCGTCAGATCGGCCGCGCACAGATCGCATTACTTCAGGTCGGCCTTGGCGAGGTCGGCGTTCTTGAAGCTGGCCTTCTTCCACGAACTATTGCGGAGGCTCGCCCTGGTGAGCTTCGCCTCTTCCAGGTTTGCCGAGGTGCAGGTGCAACCCCACGTCGTGGCCTGCGTCAGATCGGCGGCGTGGAAGTTGGCCTCGACAAGCTTCGTGTGGTTGAATTTGCTTTGGACCAGCGACGCTCCTTCGAAACTGCCGGAGGAGAAGTCCACATGCTCGAACTTCGCCCGAGAGAGCTTGGCTTGCGACAG
>JBDKTH010001112.1:0-6889 GCA_039680305.1 Thermoguttaceae bacterium
GAGGGCTGGAGCAAGCGTTTCGGGAAGGGGGGCTGGCCGTGGACCATTGTGTAGGCGTACTCCACGCCCTGCCCATAGGCCCCGGCATGGGTCAGCACCACGTCCATCACGGCGTCGTAGGTCTCCCGGCGGGCCCAATCCCGCTGGAACTCCAGCAGGATCTGCACCCAAGTCATCGGCACCACGCCCGCCTGGATCATCCGCTGCATGGCGTTTCGATGGGTCAACTCGCTGATGCCTCCCGAGGCGTCTTCCACCGCATAGACCTCGTAGCCCGCCTGAATCGCTTGAATCGCCGGGAAGCACAGACACACCTCGGTCCACAGGGCGGCAATGACGAGCTTCTTGCGTCCGATTCGCTCGACCTCGGCGACGAACTTCTCGTCCTCCCACGAGTTCATGCTCGATCGCTCGATGGGGTCCTGTTCGGGAAAGACTTCGAGAAGTTGCGGCCACATGTAGCCGCTAAACGCCTTCGTCTCCACGGTGGTCAGGATGACCGGCACCTGGAAGATCTTGGCGGTCTTGGCCAGCCCGACCGTGTTGTTGATGAGGAGTTGCCGGTCCATCGAGGTGACGCCGAAGGCCATCTGCGGCTGATGATCGATGAAGACCATCGTGCAGTTGTCCGGCGTCAGAAGATCATGAACCGTTCCATGGGGCGCTATCATGAGAACGACCTCCGTGAAAAAGAAGGACGAGGAATGGGGTTGGGAGAAAAGGCTTGCTGACGATCCTGGGCAACCAGTGAATGGGACATTGCTGCGTTCCTTTCCTCGATTGCCTACGGCAAATCAAAGAGCATCACTTCCGAAGGTTCCTTGGCTCGAATCGTGCATACGGTTGCGTTGCTCACCGCAGCACCGTCGCTGGTCTTCAGCCAGTTGCCGTTGAGTTCCACCGATCCCCGGAGAACTTGGAGCCACGCATGGCGGCCGGTCGGCAATTCGTGTCGGACCTCTTGATCGGTATCCAGCGTCGCAAGGTAGACTCGGGCGTCCTGGTGGGTCAGGAGCGATCCTTCCTCGGCCGTGGGCGAGGCGACCAGCCGCAAACGCCCTCTTCGCTCCTCTTCCGGAAACGCCTTCTGCTCGTAGCTCGGCGGGAGTCCCTTTTGGTTGGGGAAAAGCCAGATCTGGTAAAGATGGACCGGTTCGGTTGGTGATGGGTTGAATTCGCTGTGCCGAATGCCCGTCCCGGCCGACATCCGCTGGAACTCGCCGGGGCATAGCACGGCCCCCGTGCCGAGGCTGTCTCGATGCGCCAGGGCTCCTTCCAGGACGTAGGTGATGATCTCCATGTCCCGGTGGCCATGCAAACCGAAACCCTGCCCCGGCTGAACCCGGTCTTCATTCATGACCCGCAGCATCCGGAACCCCATGTGGGCCGGGTCGTAGTAGGTATCGAACGAAAAAGTGTGCCACGTGTCCAGCCAGTCATAGAGGGCGTGGCCTCGCTCGGCAGCACGTCGCACATGAATCGCTCCAGGTCGCACGTTGACTTCGTTTATCGTTGACATAACGATTGTCCTCAAAAGGGATGATTATTCTTCCGCCGACAACGGCTCTCGGGCTTTCTCCAAGAGCCGGATGAGTTCCTTGAGTTCGGCCTTTGAGAGGTGCCCGATGAGCTTCTGGTGCAGTTCCTCCAAAGGCTCATCGAGTGCCGAGAGCGTGCTACGGCCCTTGTCCGTCAGGGCCACGTAAATCACCCGGCGATCCTTCGCACATCGCTCTCGGGTGACGAATCCTTCTTTCTCCAGCCGGTCGATAAGCCCCGTGATCCCAGGGACGACCGTGATCGTCCGGTTGGCGATCTCCAGGATCGGTAGCGGTGCCCCCTCGCCCCGCAGGATGCGGAGGATGTTGTACTGGGAGGGCGTCAGCCCGAAGGGCCGAAACAGCCGGGAGAAGCGAAGCTGATATTGATCATTGGTGCGGAGGACATTGAGGATGGCCTCCTGCTCCAACGACTCAAACAGCCGCTTCTTTTTCAGTTCCCGTTCGAGCGACATGTACCGCCTCTTGTGCTGAAGGAATAATAGACATATCAATCAATGAGGCGTAAAGAATAGCGGCGTCTGCACCTTTCTGGCCTACCTGCCCCCGTCTGTCGCTTTGAGGAGTCAGTCCAAGCCTTATGGCCGAAACAGGTTAGGGCTCTGCGAGAGAGACGCTCTCAAGGTCGTCGTTTGATCTCAGCGTGCCGTTGGTTGAACTAGACAGCCCCGTTCGCTGGCCGAGGCGAAGATCGTGGGCGACTCTGGCGATGGTCACCGAGGCAGTAGAACGAAGCCTCAAGAAACGGCAAGGCCCATCCTGCAACCAGTATTGGCCGGTGTTACCCGGCCGCCTGTGAAGGACGGGCCTCGTCATTAGCATTCTTGCGCCACGAACCAGGGAGTCAAGGGACAAAACGGCCAGAGTTGTTCTGATGCGGTGCAAGCAATGCAGCCCTTGTCGGCTCCTGATTATCTGGGCAGCGGTCGTGTTAGGCGTCGGCTCCGGGCAATCGCCCATAGAATGGTGTGTAGCGTTCCAGAGGTTCTTCGGCGATGGCAGCACTCGGGTAGAGAAGTCATGAGCAAGGCCACCACCCTCAACCGCTTTCCCCTTTTCGGCCTTTTCGCCTGCCGGGCCGCCCGGCTTCTGGGCTATTCCGATCAGGATGCCCGGCTCCTCGGCTATTCCACGGCCTTACTCTATGCCATCTACAAGACCAAGGCTCAGGCGAAGAAGAAAGGAAGGCCAGAACGAAAGGAAGCAAAGGAGCCGCCTGAGGAGGTGAAGAAAGCCAAGACGAAGGCGATCAGCTTCGGCGGCCAGGAGTTTACCGTGATCGCTGGAAAGGGAAAGCGGCTGAAGCAGACGGTTGTCGGCAATGAGATCCACGATTCAGATGAATACGACAGCGACGTTGAGGCCAAGTTCCCGGACGGCTGGCACGACCGGCTGGCCAAGGCGTTCGACGAGTACCTTGAAGGCCACTCGCTCGAAGAACTCGATCAGCTGTTCGACCTCTACAAGGCGTGGCGGGACGAGTGCAAGGTCGGCTTCAACCGGGTCGATCTGGAGAAGCTGGTGGCATGGCTGAAGGAGCACCGTTGATGAAGACCCGTGAGAGCGGCATGCCGGAAGAGTCCCTTTGGCGAGGATTCTTCGATCCCGAGAGCACTCTGAAGAAGCTCGGGCTGACTTCGGCCTGCCAGAACGTGGTGGACTTCGGTTGCGGTTACGGCACGTTCACGATCCCTGCCGCCCGCATCGCTTCCGGCGTTGTGTACGCTTTGGACATCGAGCCTGAGATGGCCAACCGGACTCGTCGCAAGGCCGAGGAGGCGGGCCTGAAGAACGTCGAGGTGCGCCAGCGGGATTTCGTGGCCGAAGGCTCGGGCTTGCCCGACGCTTCGGTTGATTATGTCATGCTTTTCAACCTCCTTCATGCCGAGGAGCGGACGAAGCTTCTGGAAGAGGCGTGGCGAGTCCTCAAGGCGGAAGGCAAGCTGGCGATCATCCACTGGAACCACGATCGGACCACGCCCCGAGGGCCGAGCATGGACATTCGGCCCAGGCCGGAAGACTGCCGGGTGTGGGCAGAACAGATCGGCTTCGAGCTTCTGCCTCCCGATCAAATCGAATTACCGCCATATCATTATGGTTTTGTCTTTGGTCGTCCCCGATGAATCGTCGCCTCGCCGCTTCTCGCAAGGTGTGGGACGCCCACGAATGGCAATTGCTGGCCATCGCTAAGCTCCTGCACGGGGGGCGGCAAGGCGTCGAGGGACGCTCTACATCTTCAAGTTCAAGGCACTGTCTCACTGCATGGGCATGGTTGGCATGCGGCTGTCCAACCGTACCCAACCTCGCAGTCCGTTTTTTGGACCATCATTTGCTCCTCCTAAACTTCATCACATGGCAAGTCGTGAGGGAACACAGTACTGGCTGGGGGAAAGGAAGTCCCAGGGGGGGGCCGAAAAGGTTCTTGCGTCATTCAATTGGAGTATTAGCACCTCCCGGCAAAGGGTATTCAAGCCTGCGTGGGTAGTGTATGATCGGCAACGACCGCATCTGCGAGTGTAAGGGTCAATTCTGGGTGAGCGAGGAGAAGTATCGCCGCCTCCTTGCCATTCTGCCGGTGGCCGTCTATCTCTGTGACTCAGAAGGATACGTTACCCTTTATAACGAGCAGGCGGTGGCGTTGTGGGGACGCCGCCCCGAGCTTGGCAAAGAGCGATGGTGCGGCTCCCTTCGCCTCTTCCGGCCTGACGGCACGCCTCTGTCCTTGGAGGATTGCCCGATGGCGAGGGCGCTCCACGGGAACTCGGTAGCGATGGGCGAGGAAATCGTCATCGAACGGCCAGACGACAGCCGCTCCTACGTTCTGCCTTACCCCGATCCGATCTATGACGCCTCGGGAGCCTTGGTCGGGGCTGTGAACGTCCTGGTGGACATCACGGCCCGCAGGCAGGCCGAAGAAGCGTTGCGAGAGAGTGAGCACTTCTCCCGCAAGGTGATGGAATCCTCCTTGACCGGGATCTACGTGTACGACCTCGCAAGCGGGCAGCACCTCTACATCAATCCCGAGTACGAGCGGCTGACGGGCTATACCCTGGACGATCTGAATGCGATGGGAAGAGAGTTCTCTTCCACATGCTTTCATTCCGAGGAGCCCCCCCGGGGCTTGGACCACCTCGACCAACTCGTACGAACTAGGGACGGGGAAAGCGTGGAGATCGAGTATCGCTACAGGAGAAGCGATGGGCAGTGGATCTGGTGCCTGTCCCGAGACTCCGTTTTCAGCCGTGACGAGCACGGCAACGTGCGGCAATTGATCGGGTCGTTCCTCGACATCACGCAACGCAAGCAAGCAGAGGAGCAACTCAAGATCCTCAACCAGACCTTGGAAGAGCGAGTGGCCGAACGAACCGCCTTGGCGGAGTGGCGGGCCTCGCAACTACAGAAGTTGGCGACTGAACTGACCCAAGCCGAGGAGCGGGAACGCCGCCGAGTGGCCCGTGTGCTGCACGACCACCTCCAGCAACTCTTGGTCGCAACACAACTGGCGCTCAGCACCACGAGTCGCAAGGTGCAAGGAAGCGGGCTTGCCTCCGGCTTGGAACGGGCACGTCATCTCTTGGCGGAAGCGATTGAGGAATCACGCACCTTGACCGCCGAACTGAGCCCTCCGGTTCTCTACGACCGTGGGCTCGCCGCCGGTCTGGAGTGGCTCGGGCGGCAGACCGAAGACAAGTACCCCCTGACGGTTGAGGTGAAGGCCGATCCGGCAGTCGAGCCGATGGATGACGCCATCAAGGTCTTCGTCTTTGAAGCGGCCCGTGAGTTCGTTCTCAATGCCGTCAAGCATGGCCATGCGACCTCGGTGACCATCCGTCTCTCCAACCTGGACGGAGACTACATCCGCTTGGCGGTCGCCGACAACGGGGTGGGGTGCGCCCCAGAGAGACTGAATCCCCGCAGCGACGCAGGCGGCTTTGGGCTCTTCAGCATCCGGGAACGGCTGGATTTGCTGGGCGGGAAACTGGAGATTGCTTCCGCACCCGGACAGGGCACGACGGCTACGCTTATCGCTCCCCATAAAGGAATACGCCGCCCCGTCGTTTCGGGCCGAACGGGCTTGGCCCCGGACCAGACTGCGTTGCCCGATGGGACGCTGCCACATAAGGGACGAATCCGTGTTCTGTTGGCGGACGATCATCCCATGCTCCGCAAAGGGCTGGCCGAGATGCTCCTGGAGCAGCCGGGACTCGACCTGATCGGAGAGGCAGGCGATGGTCAGGAGGCGGTGGAAAAAGCAATTCAACTCCGACCCGATGTTGTCCTCATGGATGTGTCGATGCCGAGGATGGATGGGATCGAGGCGACCCGACGCATCAAAGGGACCGCCCCGGAGATTCGCATCATCGGCCTGTCCATGCACGAACAAAACGACATGGCCAGCACGATGCGAGATGCCGGGGCCAGCGACTATTTGATGAAGACGGCGGCAGCCGAAGAGTTGATCGACGCCATCCTCACCCAATGCCCACAACCGTGAACGGGTTTGCTTCCCCTCCAACACCGGGGTTCAACGGTCGAAATCCCATGGATTGCTCCAGGCAAGCACGGCACATGAGGTAAGGATCGACCGTATTCACGGTATCGACAGGCCGGGCCGCAAAGAATCGAAGCCTGTGTTGGTCGGCCTGCACGTAATCGGCCTCGTCATTCCGACTAACCGCCAGCCACAAGCAATTCCCGCCCCCCCTACAGTCTGCGGCAATGGCCGACTCTGAGATACTGCCCGCCCTCCCCCCGGATGGGTTTTCAAGGATCGGGAAATCCCCTATAGTGCTAGCTGAGCGTTGGAACTCTATGAGCGTTCCTTCAGGTTCTTAACACAAACAAAAGGGGGCAGGGAGATGGACCCGATCACCCATCTGCGAAGAGCCAAGGAGGCTTTGGGCGGGGATGGCTCGTCAAGGAGCCGACTCCAGACGGCAGGGCAGGAATTCTGGAAAGCGTTATTCGACCTCGGAACGTGGCCCCTGGAACTTTGTGAAGCGGCAGACCAAATCACCGATGTGCTCTTGGCCGACGGCTCTATTGACGCAACCGTTCCAAGAATGGACGAGGCAACGGTGCATGAGACCCTGCAACGGCTCTCCGCTTTCTGCGATAGGGCGGAGTCAATCTTGGGGGGCTGAAAGAAGGAAAAACCCTCGCCAACGGGGATGTGGGGCGAGGGCGGATCGGTGAGGGTTGTCCCTCACGAAGATCCGTCTCATCAGTCGTTCGAGGATTACCAGAGGGGCGGAACCTTGGCGGTTTGGATTAGCTCGCCGTTCAGATGCAGCTTCACCTCCCCGTCTCCCCAAGTGATCGCCACCAAG
>JBDKTH010000980.1:0-10884 GCA_039680305.1 Thermoguttaceae bacterium
GGGGCATGAGGATGTGGGGCGAGGGGAGGTAGGGGGGGCGGCGACTCGTGAACGCGTGGGCGGGGGAGGGAGTCGGTTGTGACGAAGAAACGACCAGGTAGGGCGGTGCCGAGCTTGCGAGGCCCGCCAGAACCGGGGCAGGCGCGTGGCGGTTTTGTTTGGCTATAACCAATAGGGGGGTAAGATCATTGGGCTGGACGATTCTTCAAGCGGATTGGCAGTTGATCGATCTTGGCGGCTAGGATGAAGTCGTTCTCGGAGAGGCCGCCGATGGCGTGAGTCCAGAGCTCGATCCAGAGGTTGCGATAGTTTTCCAGATGCAGGTCCGGATGATGGCCTTCGGCCTCGGCCACCTCGGCAACGCGGCGAAAGAAGTCGATGGCGGCGGCAAAATCTTCGACCAGCCAATCCTTGCGGATTCGCAGGCCGTCGTGGGTCAGATGCCAGCAGGAGAGGTTCTGGAGTTGATCTTCGGCCTCGGCACGGTCGTATTTGGGCACCCCGCCTTCACAGGGGACGCAGTGCTTCTGGGTCAGTTGTTCGGTGGTCTGGGAAATCATGATCGGTTCCCTGAGGATTCGGACTGGTGAACGACGGGCCAGCAGGGCCCCTTGTGAATTCTTCCGAATCGCGGGCCAGAGGCAACTGTCGACCGGCACGCGGTTCGGGCCGGCGTGGAGCCCCTTGTCGGATGAGGGAAAGGGGCTGTATGGACCCGTCCAGAAATGACTTGGAGAATTGGCCTATCCATGAAGCAACTGCCGTGGGAAAACGCGGGAGGGCTGAATGGGGTGTAGCGGCAGTTGCTCCATGGATGGACAATGAATTCTCCAAGTTAGGGCCCGTCCAAAGATAATTTGTACAATTGACCGACCAATGAAGTGACTGCCGTCGGGAAACATGGAACGCCTGGCAAAAGCGTGGCGGCAGTTACTTCACTGCCGAACCGAAGCGGGGCGCGAGTGGAATTGCCGAGAAACCCACGAGTTATTCCCCTCCGATGAGAAAGAGAGAATTCGCCGTTGGCCATGGATCGTCCCGCAGCAAAGGCTCGGCGAATTCTCTCTTTCTCGTAGGTCAATTGTACAAGTTATTTTTGGACGGGCCCTTAGTTCTAGGGGAACGCATCAGGGCGATTGCGCCATGCTGGGTAATTTGGTATGAATAGGACAATGCGATTCGTGGTGACTGCCGGAGAGTGTCCGGGACGCGAGTCGCGGCAGATCAAGAAGGTCGCCATGCCCAGGAGAGTCTCGGCTCGCATTCAGGACCATTTCGCCCCATTGACCGATCCCCGACGGCGCAAAGTCACCTATCCGCTGATCAACGTGGTCACGATCGCCATCTGTGCGGTCATCTGCGGCGCGGATGACTTCGTCGCCATCGCCGATTATGGTCGGAAGAAGCGCAAGTGGCTGACGCAATTTCTCGATCTGAAGACCGGCATCCCCTCGCACGATCGCTTCAACGCGATTCTGGGAGCGATCAAGCCCGCTGAGTTCGAGGCGTGCCTGTTGAGTTGGATTACCGCCCTGCACGAGATCACCGCCGGTCAGGTCGTGGCCATCGATGGCAAGACCCTGCGCCGCAGTTTCGACGCGGCCACGAGTAAGTCGGCGCTCCACATGGTCAGCGCTTGGGCCACCGCCAACCAGATCAGCCTGGGGCAGGTGAGCGTCGACGAGAAGAGCAACGAGATTACGGCGATCTCGAAGCTCCTGAGGATCCTGGAGATTTCGAGCTGCTTGGTGACGATCGACGCGATGGGCTGTCAGACGGCGATCGCTCAGGCGATCCTCGACGCGGGGGCGGATTACGTGCTGGCGGTGAAGGACAACCAGCCCACGCTCCACGACGGTCTCTCCTGGTTCTTTCTCACGAAGCGCGAGACCGGCTTCGCCCGCACGAAGGTCAGCCGCCACCAAACCCGCGCCAAGGGGCATGGCCGGGAGGAGACCCGCACCTACTACGTGTGCGACGTCCCCCGCGATCTTCCCGACCGTCAGCGGTGGCCGGGATTGAAAGCGATCGGCTGGGTGATCAGCGATACCCTCCGTGACGGGAAACGCTGCTACGAGATGCGGTATTACATCCTGAGCAAACCCCTCCCGGCACGGCGATTTGCCGCTGCGGTTCGAAGCCACTGGTCGATCGAAAACCAATTGCATTGGCAACTCGATGTCACCTTCCAAGAGGATCAATCACGGCTACGGCGTGGTCATGCCGATGCCAACTTCAGCATCCTCCGACGGACGGCGCTGAGCCTGTTGAAGAACAACCATACACTCAAAGTCGGCGTGAAGAATAAACGCCTCGCCGCCGGTTGGGATGATTCCTATCTGGAACAAGTGCTCTTCGGATCATGACTTATGGAGCAATCGCCCTGCCCTATAGACTTCCGGCTGGGCGGCTCGCCACATTCTCATGGTCCGACCAAATGTGGAGTTTCACGCGAAGATCGTTGACCATTTGTTCGGGCAGCGATGTAAAACTCAGCCCCGCCTCCTTGCCTTCCGCATGTTTCTTCTCGTCAAGTCCCTCCGGCGAGTCGGCGGCCAGCCTTCCCCCCGTAAGCACCTCAAACGTCTGGGCGCGAAGCCGCAGTTCTTCGTACATCCGTTCATCATAGGTGCCCGCCAGGAAGGGCACGCCGACTTCGAGAAAGGGCCCCGCAGGCCCCTGCACAAGCGATCGCTCGCGGAAGGTCTTGCTGCCGATACGGTCCACCCTGCCGGTCCGCTGTTCCAGCACTGCGGGATTCCAGGCCAGGTCGTAGTGGACGACCTGTCGGCAGTGCCGATGAAGATCGATCCCCTCCTGGCCGATCGAGGTGCAGATCAAGACCTCCGGCAACAGGGGCGTGTTGAAGCCCGCGAACACCCGTTCTCGGACTTCCTCTCCCGTTTCGCCTTTGACTAGCGCCACGGCCTGCTGATCGCGGAGTTGGGTGGCTTGGTATAGGGCAAAACGCGCCGATGTGGAGTCATGCAGACTGCCGCTAGCCGCCCGCAGGTCTTCGAGGAAGACGCTGATCCGGTCGGCCATGCTCTCGCGCTGGCCCGGCATGGGATCGAAGAACGCTCGTACCAATAGCTCGCCCCAGCTACCTTCGTCGCGATTTGTCGAGCTTGGCAGCAAGCGAAGAAGCACCGACTCGCGAAGAACCGCACGCCGCAGGGCCTGGAAAACCATCCGCCGTGACAACCAGTCAGGCTCCCCGCCATCATGAGTCAACTCGAAGAGGTGATGGTGGATCTGATGACTCGCTTGGGCCATGCGCGAGGACGCGGTGCCCGCAGGTGAAGGGAATGCCTGGACCGGATTGGGCCCGAGCCAGAGGCTGGGGCCCTCAGCGTACCCGTCCAGGATGGAAACCTGGTCCTGGCGACGGCCGCGTTGTCGCCGTTCGGCGAGTTCACCGGCGAGGGCTTCCACCGCGTGCTTCTCGGGAACCGCAGCCGCCGTATACCTGGTATGGACACCTCGCTCGTCGAAATGGGTCTGCTCTGCGCCGCGGTCGTCGGTGTCCACATTTGCCGCTACGCCGTAAGGATCGCTCACCCATTCTGGTTCGCCCATCGCGGAAAGAATCTGCCCTAGCGGCCTGGGCAGCCTAGTCTCCCTGAGCAACCGCCGAGCGATCGCAAACTCCGTAGCCCGATGGAGGAACACGCGGTCCACTCGCTCGCCAGTCAGGCCCACTCCAAACGTGAGGGACATTCGGGCGATCTCGCGGAGGTCCTCTTCGGTGAGTCGCAATTGCTCCGGAGAGCACAACCCGCCTTGATCGTCCCAAGGATTCGCCCAAAGAATCGACCACAGAACACGATCAAGGCCGAGAACGACGAGGTCGCGGTCGCGGCCGGTCAGACGGGAGCGGAGCGTCTTGAGCGCATCGGGGCTGCCGAGGCACCGCTCGCTGCGTTTGGCCAGTTCAGCCCGGATGCGTCGGTCGATGATCTCGCGGAGACGCTCGGCCGTATTGGTGCGAAAGCAGAAGACAAGAAACTTCTCGCCGTCCCGCCAGGCGTGCAGGGCCGCTCGGGCCACTTCCTTGACCTTCGGGTGGTGCGCGTCGTGCCTCGCGCCGACCATCTTCATGAGCAGGTTGAAGTACACGCTGCTGTTCGGGTTTTCCTTCATGCACCGCTGGATCTGACGCCCTTCACTGCTGTGGAGGAGAGTCGAGTAGCACCCGGTCAGGGTGCTGCCAAGCGAAGACCGGCCTTTCCCATGCTTCATTTCCGACACGCAACGCATCAAGACGTAGTGCGGCAACTCTCCGTCTCCGCGTACGTCGAGCCCGGGAGCGGCGTGCAGGAGGTGGCGATCCGGCCTCGATAGGCCATCGTGCTCTGGGTTGAACTCTGCGCCAACCAGGAACCGGCGGTGGTCCGTCTTGCGCCGGTGTCGGATCACCAGGCTCCCCAGTTCCTGGGACAGGTCGGCGTTGTGGGTATAGAGTTTCAACCCTTCCCGCATCAGTTGACGCAAGTTCGGATCAAGGCTCGCCACGGCCCTTTCGATTACCACGTCGATCTCCTGGCTCGACACGACTTGGGGGGCGACAGCCATCTGGTAGAGTCGCTCCCTGGCGTGGATCAACGTCTCCGAATTCCACACGTTGGCCAGTTCAGATCGGGTGACCGTTCGGGGCAAGCGTGACCAGGCTCGGGTGAAGGCGCGGCTTGCGGCGGCGGAGTTCTTGAGCACCGGGCGAATGACCTCCTCCCGCAGCTTCGCCAAGTGTTGGCGACGCTGTTCCGTCTCGTCCTTGTTGGGACTGACTTTCAGCTGATCGCTAATCTTGAGGATCTCCAGCATTTCCTCGGGACGCAGCTGAAACGGCGTGGCCGTGAGGAGGAGCACTCGCCGTGCCCGGCGAGCAATTGTGTCGACAAAGCCGTCGTAGCCGTTGGCACCCTTCAACGGACCATTCTTCCAGTTGTGAGCTTCGTCCACGACAACCAAGGGGAACGACTGACGAATCAGGAGCGGCAGCATCCCTCGATAGACGTTCATTAACTGCTTTTCGACCTTCTTGAACTTTTCCTCGCGGTCGCGCGCGTACGGCTCGGCGATTTCCCGGCACGTCTCCAGGAGTTCCTTTACGGCATCGTCCCGGCGGTCAAGGCGACGCAAAGCCTTGCGAAGCTCCTTGGGATCAAAGGGAATCCTCGCCCACTCGTCGTCCGTAAAGTGCTCAAGCTGCTTTGGGTCCGAGGGCCAGCCATCGGGTGCCCCTTTTAGCAGGCGTGTTCGCGATGAGCCCTTGAATCGAGGTCCCCAGTGACGAAAGAGAAGTCCCAGTAAGAACCGCCGTTTGAGGTCATAATGCTGAAAGCGACGGCTGCCGAACACGCCCATGTTCGTGATGATGACTCGAGGGCCGCCTCCCCGTCGTGAGACGGCACGGACCAACTCGTCGAGCCGGTCCACCTGTACCGCGGAGAAGCGTCCGACCTCATCAGCCTGATACTCCGGCTTGACGCAACGCTTTACAAATTCCCCTACCTCCCGCTGCCACTTGTTAAACAGGGCAGAATTGTTCGGAGTGATAATCAGGATCTTCTTGGCGCAGCCCTGCAAGTCGTCCGGTGCCGTGCCAGTGCGGAGACTCTTGAGGAGCGTGTAGGCGACGCCCAAGGCGACAAAGGTCTTGCCCATCCCCACTTCGTCCGCCAGAATCTGGATTTCGTACCGCCGCTGGAGATCCTCTTGGAAGAATCGCTCCAGGATGGCGTCGACCGTCACATGCTGTCGATCCGCGTCCTTCGGGTCCTTGATCCGTGTCTTGTCCTGCCCCAGATCGAAGTCGGCCGATCGTTGAATCATGACGAAACCTTGTTCTTCAAAGAGTGCTTTCGTGTTGTGGCCTCGTAACGCCTGAACATCCGGCTGGAAAACGTTTCGGGATGGCTCTTGCGAAGTTCTTCAAGTAACCTGTCCACCTGCTCGATCGCCTCGTCGAGCAGTTCGCTCCAATCCTTCCGGTGCCGATCGTCGGCCGGGAAAGGGCGGGCCGATTGCAGACAGGCGATGATCTCCACGAGCTGAAATCCGGCAGCCGCCGCGGTTCGCCCGGACTGTACGGCGTCGCAGACGCGCCGCGCCAGGGCGACGGGGCTGACCGAGCCGAGAAGGGCCAACCGCATGCAAGGCCGGGAGGACTGGGCCGCTCCCTTGAGGTCGCCCATAATCCCGGCGAGTGCCTCGACGAACTCACGGACCTGGTACGATTGGATCTGCGAGGTGTCGACGTTGTTTTCCTCGTCGTTTCCACCGTCTGTGCCGCCGGATCCGGGGGGCAGCGACGGGGGCGGGAACAGATCCTCCCAGGTAATTCGTCCCTGGTAGTATGCGATCAGGTTCTGCTCCCCCGGCTGTCCGCTTCCTGGGGCGATCGGGAGTTCTTCCCGGGCCGTCAGATCCACGTTGAGTGGATAGGCCCGCCCCTCCTCCTGTTCCCACCACTGCACCAGCACCTCCTGCTCTCGTAGCAGCCGGTTGAGGATAGGCTCGGTTAGCGATACTCGGTAGGTCTCCTGCCGAGGAGCATTGGGTTCCACGGCCAGTAGCACCTGCTCTGGTTCTTCATCGGTCATCGCGGTCAGCGTCAGCCGCCAGGGACCGCAAGTCAGCGTAGGAACCGTAGTGGCGACCAAGTCCAGGTCAGAGCTGGACGGCCCCGCAGGCGAGAGGAGCAATTCCTTCAAGAAGGAGGGCCAAGAGGGCTGGTCTTGGGTGACGGTGGGAACGGCCAATTGTCTCCCGGCATCACCTCGTAGCAGCACGGCCCTGCCGGTCGTCGGAGGAACCAACTGGCGAAGCTGCTCACGCCAGCTTTCGACTCGCGGCAAGATGAGGCCGGCTTCGATATTTGCCATCCAGGGGTTGCTCAGAAATCCCCAGCCGTGCCGAGAGAAGTTGGCCGAACCGAGATAGGCCAGCGAAGTCTCCGATCCCTCCAGCAGTACGACTTTGGCATGCAGTTCTCGGGTAACGCAGATGTCCTCTCCCAACCCGATTTCCTCTGACGCCACACGGGGGTCGACGGCCCATGCCTCTACGGATACGCCCCAAGGGCTCGGATCAAAGCTGCCGAACGACGCGGGCAATTCCGGGCGGCAGCTCGACTGTGTATCGGCCACGGCCTTGGCCAACAGACGAACCCGGGCGCTGGCCCCGAGGGCCTGCCGATCCTTCAACTCCGACAGAAGCGAGGCAAGGGGGCCTTTCTCAACCTCCTCCGACCAAAACGGCGAGACGATCGTGATCTGCTCGACCCGCTCGTTGGTGGGCCAGCGGTCGAGAAACAGACGCCAAAGGGGCGTCGGACCGCCTCCCCAGGCAAACCAAGCTGTCCCGGGCTCGGAGTCGGCATTCCAAGCCGATAGTCGCTCACTTGCCAACTCGACCAACTGCCGCGATCCCTCGGAAAGCCATTCGCCCAGGATCTCCTGGAGCCCTTGGAGGGCCGATTGGATGAGTTGGGCATGAGCTGGCTTCTCTGCTGTCGCCACGAGGGCTGCCATCACTTCGCGGTTCCGTCGGTACCCGAACTCAGTCAGGTTCGCGCTGCCTACGAGCAACCGGACCGCTTTCTCGTGAACGATCAACGTCACCTTCGCATGCAATTTGGCCGGTTGAGGGTGGCCCGACTTGCGCGTCGTGGGCACGATCTCCACCCGAAGCGACCGGGGGCGACCACAGTACTGCCGGGCGTCCAGCAGCACGGCAGCGGCCTCCATCTGGGCCAGGTGCTTCTCCATCGCGATCCGGCTGGTCCAGTTCCGGTCGTCCCAGGCCCCCAGGCCCAGGAACGTCGGCAGGAAGTCGGTCTCAAAGAACTCCGGCTGCATGCCGTAGGTTGTTGTCAGCACTCCCAACAGGGGACCGTGCTTGAGATCCGGGACCAACCGGTCCATCAGCTTCCGTTGGTTTGTGCTGGGGCTTGCTCGTTTCATCAGGCACCTGCGGCTTTCATCAAGGCGTCGGCCGAATCCAGACGGTAGGGGTGAGGGGGGATGTGGTCGGGCCGCGTGGCCTCGATGTTCAAACCGCCGACCCGGGTGGTCGTGAGGCTGATCCGCCCCGCCACCAGCTCGAGCCAGGGCATTTTCCGCCTTCCTCGGTCGAATTTCCCGTGCTGCACATCGGCGTGTCGGCTCATGATCGCCCGGGCCAGCGACCAGGGATCGCCGCACGCGGTTACCGCTTGTTCCAGGAACTGGCGTGCGTCATCCAAGTGACACAACTCATGGTGGAAGTTCTCCGTGGTTGCCGAATCCAAAGCGTGGCAGAGGCGGCCGACCGCACCAGGCAGACGGCTACCGATCCACCCCAGCACTTCGTCTTCCTTCAGATCGTCCGGTGTAATCGATGAGGCCGGCAGATGGCGGCACAACCACAAGAGCCGCTCCAGGCCGAGTTGTGCCAGGCGATAGCACTCCTCGTAGGCGAGAATTGCCCAGATCGCCTCACGCAAGTCCGCATGGTACCCCTCGTTTTCCAGGGCATGTGCGATACGCTGCAATCGTGCTAGTTCGTTGCCGTCCTCTGGCGGATGAGCGTTGAGAACTTCGGCCATCCGACTGCGAACCGGGTCCTGGTGCAGGGCCTCACGAAGGCAGACCGCCTCTTCTGGTCCCGGCGGGCCGCAGAGGTGGGCCCGGTGGCCCCAGGCGTTCAACACGGCAAGCGAAACTGTTCCATCCTCACGCACCGCTTTGGATAGCGACTTCGGAAGCGATGTCTCACGGATGAACGCCTCCGCCAGACGCTCCCCCAGGTCGGGCGTGAGCATCAGTGTCGAACGTTCCAAGAGCCGCATCCCGTCGGCCACAGCCCCGTAGATACCGATTGCCCCGTACGGCACTTGCCGGGCGAGCATCTTGAAGTCGGCGTCGGAGTCCTTCTTTCCCTTTCCCGCCAGGGTCTCCGCCCGGGCCTTGGCATACTGCACCCCACGCAACCCAGCCAAGGGTAGCTCCTCGGGGCTCTCCTGTGTGGCCAACACGTTCGCCAGCGCCCAAAACCGCTCCAATCGCAGCACGCCATCGAGCCGCTTGCGGTATTGCACCTGTGGCGGCTCCATGGGATCGGCGTCGGCCAGATGCGTCCCCGCGCAAAGCATCCCAAAGTATCTCGGCCGGCTTCCGGCGTTGGTCAGCCCAGGCAGGATCTTATCCGCCAAAAAGAGGTATCCGCGTTCGAACCCCAGCGGGTCCACGCTTCCACCGGGCAGATCGGAGGGATCGTAGGCGGTGAGGAAGACCGATATATCCCGTTCGTTTGGTCGTGACCTCCCTGATGTAGCCGCGTCACTCATGCTCGTCACCCGCTTGAGGCATATCCGTTGTTCGTTACAGATGCTTTACCGGCTCACCACTCATCGTGCTCTTGAGTTGTGTCAGCTTATCCTCCAGCATTCGAGGCGTCAGCCGAGTATAGAGGCTGGAGTTCTCGGTTCCACCTAGAGCGCCGAACAGGTCCGACTGGAGAAGATCGATCGTTGCCTGTATGGCAGGAATCGAGTATTCGCCTCCGAGGATGTAGAAGAGTGAATGAGCGTTTAGGGCTCCCTCCTTGTCCTGATGGGTCCGGACAGCGTCATAGACCAAGCGGGCCAGTGACATGGCCTGTACCGTATGCTCCGACTCGGCGAGGAGCTCTGAGAAGACGGCCTCATCCGTGGAGCCACCCCCGCGAAACAGGGACTCCAGGCGATCCAGTGCGATGACACCTTCGGCGTGGGCCAAGAGCACTTGGCGGAGTTCTTCCACACGCAGAAGCCTCACTTGATGTTCCCGGGCCCACTTCTCCAAGTTTCCGCCGGCAAAGTCAGCTCCCAGCACGACCACATAATCGGCATTCACTTTGGCCTTGTGCTCGTTCAGGGCGTTGAAGTTGACGTCGTTTTGTTGTACAACGCCATTGGCGCGGCTCTTCGTGTCGATGAGCACTCGGTAGCTAACCTCACCTAGGGGCGCGGTGAGAACCACGTCCGGGTTGCCGGGACCGCTGATGACCTGGGAACCGAACCCCAAGAAGGCGAATGCCTCGCCGGTGCACCGTTCCAGTTCGGCACCGTCCATGCCAACGACTGCTGCTTTGCCAATGCAGTCGGCAAGTTGGGCGGCCTGCTCGACCAGGCGGCTTAATCTGTTGGGCCGAATCGTCTTGTCCTTAGCTCCGTCATTGTCATCGGGTGGTTGGCCGTTGATCTCCGCTGCTAACGTCCTTCCCTCAGCTGTCAGGCGATAGGAGCCACCGTCTTTCTCCAGGTATCCCAGGCTCCGCAACCAGTTCACCCGGAAGGTCGTCTGGTTTTTCGTCTTCCAATCCGTAGCCAGGGCTTTCTTGAGTTCGGCGTCGATCTCCTCGAACGAACGGGTTTGCCCGGCAAGAATCCGGATCATCTCGTCGTATCCAAGAATGCTGCGACGCTTGATGTCCAAGAGTAGACGCCGACCCGCGACGGGGTCTGCGTCGGCCCGTTCGATCAGCTTGCTCCCCTCAGGTGTCAGTCGGACCAATTCTTCTTTGAGGGTCCAAAGCCTCATTCGTCCGATGTAAGCCAGGTATTGGCCGACCGCGGTCGAGCCCCTGGTCTGCGGGTATTCCTGAAAAACGAAATCAACCAATGACTGCTGCCTGATGGCCCCCTCGCCTACTCGCTTTAGCAGTGTCAACAAGGTATCGAAGTATTGATCAACCCCGCCGGGCAGCGGGTATTCGGATGCGTATATCTCAGTCACGAATGGCACTACCGCTTGAGGCGCAAGAAGTTAGAACAAGGGGCTCCCTGCGCCGCGGGACGAATGAGGCGCGGTCGTTTCACGTCACACGGAGTTTCGTGCGTTGCGGGGGCGTTGCCCTGAG
>JBDKTH010001298.1:0-1631 GCA_039680305.1 Thermoguttaceae bacterium
CGGCGACCGACACCGCACGCTGCTCCGAGAGGACCTTGTGGAGTTTCCCCAGCCCATACAGGGCGATCGACCCGGCGACCTCTCGATCGACGGCCGCCGCCAGTTGCTCTTGCGCGAAGGTGAAATAGCCTTGGAGGGCGGCCAGCGGGGTCAGCGACGCGATCGCCGAGCCGTGAAGCAGCGGGGTGCGATGTCCGGCGATGATCCGGGCGAGGTCCAAGTCGGCTTCGAGCCCCGATCCTGTGGGCAGGAAGTCTTCGGCTTCCTTGAGGGCCGTCAATCCCGCGCTCAGAGCCGTGCAGTGCAACCGGCTTTGGCGATCCGCATCCAAGGCTTGCGCTACCAGACGCAAGGCCATGATAAACTCCGCGCGGGCGGAGAAATAGGCTCCGTTGCTGGCCAGTTCGAATGCGCGGCGGCTGTGGAGGTCGGCCTCGCGGGCGATCAACTCCAAGTCCCGGGAACGCTGGGCCTGGGCCTCGGGCGGAACCACGAGCAGTCGTGGGCGTTCCTCCGTCGCCGGCGATACGGCCGTCTGCGGATACCATGGGGCAGGGGGCGTCACGGTCGGTTCCGAGTGCCCCGTCTCGGTCGGCATCAACTCTGGGCCGGCTTCCGGTTGCGTTTCCGGAGCCGGGACCTCAAGGGCGAACCCGGTCAGGATCGTCCGCGTGTCATCGACCAGAGACGGGAGCCAATTTGGTTCCCTTTTCTCAACCAAGGGCCGCGACGACGCAGGGGCCGCAATCGCTAACCGCGGCTGCCCGGCCGACGCGGCGTCCGCCGCCGAGGTGGCGATGGGGGGCTGAACAGATCGAACCGACATGGCAAGGATGCCCGTCAGTCCCAGAACCGTCAGCGGCACTGCCCACTGCGGCGATATGCGAGGTAAGTAGCGATCCATCGTTCTTCCGTGTCTCGCGTATATCGGTCGCGGTCCATCCCGCTTTCTTCCTTCTGAGCGATCGGCCGGCATTTCCGGCCGCATTGAGCGAAACCGCCATCTCGGCACAGCCGGTACAAGGTGGGGGCCACACAGTCGTCAAATCCTTTCCCAACGGCCCCACGCATCCGTCAAAGGTGTTACCGCCCGCACCGCTAGCATGAGCGGCATTATCGGCACGACCGGCAAAGGCCCAACTCAGTTGTCTGGATATCTCGCCTGGGCTTTTCGGCCAGACATCGTGCCTTGGCCGGACGTGGGGCCTGGAGGACGGACACAGGCGACGACGCCTATGCTACGGCAACCAATCATCCTAAAGGGGTGGATGGACTTGTCAGGAATCGGCATGGTTTAGAGAATCTACCGATTCACCCGTGAAGCTTTGAGTCACCCATGATTCTTTACTGTGTCCGACATGGCGAAAGCCTCTTCAACGCTGAGGGACGCGTTCAGGGCCATCTGGACGTGCATCTTTCCGAGTTGGGACGCCGGCAAGCCGAGGCCGTGGCCAGAGCGCTAGCCGAGCGGCCGATCGAAGTAGTGTACGCGAGCCCCCTGCAGAGGGCTCTAGAGACGGCCCAAATCATCGCCCGCGCCGCAGGGACGGAGGTCCTTACGGATCGGCTGCTCAAGGAGATCAACGTGGGGGTTTTTCAGGGCCGGCTTCGGGCCGAGATCAACCAGCTCT
>JBDKTH010001247.1:0-3192 GCA_039680305.1 Thermoguttaceae bacterium
TCCTTCTTCCTTCTTCCTTCGTCCTGAGTCCTTCGTCCTTCGTCCTTCCTCCTTAGTCCTTCCTCTTTCCGCTTGCCAGTCGCGGCCGCGGGGGATCGCCAGCATCAGCAGGACGAACACCACGCCCATCATTGCGGCGGCTGCCCAGAACGGCAGGGAGGGACGCTCCAGATAAAGACGCACGCCAAAGACCACGCCGGTGATCCGGGCGATGGAACTGATGCTCTCCGTGGCGCCGAGGATCCCGCCCTGCTTGGCCGGATCGCTGCGACGGGAGATGAGCGACTGGATTGCGGGAAACACCAGGGCGATTCCGCTCACTTCCACGGCCGCCGCCAGCATCAACGCGCCGACGGCATCCTCCGGGGCCCGGGCGACGAGCGCCAACAGGGCGAAGCCGAGAATCGACAGCCCCAGCCCCCAAGCCCCGAGCACCGCTTCGCTCACGTAATTAGCCAGCCGACGCACGAGAATCCCTTGCACGAGACACTGAATGATGCCGATGTAGGCGAACACGAGCATCAGCCGCGTCTGCAGCGTCCAGTCGGCCTGCGGATCCAACGGGCCGCTGGCCAACTTCGACTTGATCGCCAGCGAGATCGTCCCCTCGAAGCTGGCCAGGGAGAAGACGCCAAAGAAGACCGAGCCCAAGAGCAGTCCGATCGACGGAATCGACAGGGCCTCGCGTAACGAAGCAAAGTTGAACCGCCGATGCGACACCGTCGCAGCCGCCTCGCGCACCGACTCGGGAAGCTTGAAGATCGCTACGATCAGGGCCAAGGCCGAGAGCAGGGAAGCGGCGTAACCGGGCCACGGGCTCAGGCCGGTGTCGCGCGACAGGAAGATGGCCCCGGCGCCGATCAGCGGTCCCAGGGTGAATCCGAGCCCGAAGGCGGCTCCGATCAGGGCCATGCCTCGGGTGCGTTTGTCCAACGGGGTGACATCGGCGATATAGGCCTGCGCCGTGGGGATCGTGGCCGCGGCGATCCCCGCCCCGATCCGGGCCAAGAACATCCCGGCCAGGCTGTGCCAAAGCGTGGCGATCCCGAAACACGCGTAAAAGACCGCCGAGCCCGCCAGGCTGAGCAACAACACCGGCCGGCGCCCGATGCGGTCCGACAACCGCCCCCAGAGCGGCGCGAACAGGAACTGCATCAAGGAAAAGGAGACCATCAGAAGCCCGAGAATCCAGGCGGCCTCGTCCTTCGTGTAGCCGGCCGTCAGTTCCCGACCGTAAATCGGCAACAGCGGCAAGACCAGGCCGAAGCCCAACAGGTCGATGCAGACAATCGTGAAGACCAGAGCCAGCGGGGTTCGCTCGCGGTGGGACATCGTTCCAGGAGACACGGTCAACGGAGCACCTACAGTCGGGGGTGTCTGGTGCAAGATACACAATGGCTTGCTCGTGGAATTGTACGCACTTTCCCCGGAGGTCGAACCCTCCACCCCAAAACCAAGGGGGCACCGCTGGCCGGCGGGACACGAACGCCCTATGATGTCTGCATGGTCACGATCACACAAAAGCATGCCTTGGATGTCGAGTGGTGTCGGCAGCAGTTCCCCGCCCTCACCCGAACTTTGGGTGGGCAGCCGGTCGTTTTTTTGGATGGTCCGGCAGGAAGCCAAGTTCCCGCCCGGGTCGTGGAAGCGGTCAGCTACTACCTGACCCGCACCAACGCCAATCACGGTGGACTCTTTGAAACCAGCCGCGAAAGCGACGCCCTACTCGAGGCGGCCCACGAGGCCCTGGCCGATCTGTTGGGCGTCGCCGACCCGGCGACCGTGATCTTCGGCGCCAACATGACGAGCTTGACCTTGACGCTCTCTCGGGCCTTGGCCAAGACCTGGAAGCCTGGCGACGAAATCCTCCTCACGCGGTTGGAGCACGACGCCAACTTCACTCCCTGGGTCCTGGCCGCACGCGATGCCGGGGCCACGGTGCGCGAGGTGGAGATCTACTGGGAAGATTGCACCCTTGATCTCGACGACCTGGCCCAAAAGCTCTCGCCGCGCACGCGTCTGTTGGCGGTCGGCGCTGCCTCCAACGCCGTGGGCACGATCAATCCCGTGGCCCAGATCACCCGCATGGCGCACCGCCACGGGGCCTTGGTCTTCTGCGACGCGGTCCACTACGCCCCGCACGCCCTCATCGATGCGGCCGCCTGGGACTGCGATTTCCTGGCCTGTTCGGCCTACAAATTCTTTGGGCCGCATGTGGGCGTGCTCTGGGGACGCCGGGAGCTGCTCAGTCGTCTTCCGGTCTACAAGGTGCGTCCCGCCCCCGAGACACTCCCCGGCCGCTGGATGACCGGCACGCAGAACCACGAGGGGATCGCCGGTGCGCTGGCTGCCGTGGAGTACCTCACCGACTTGGGCTGCCAGGTGTCGCCTCGCCCCGCCAACCGTCGCGAAGCCCTGGAGGCAGCCTATCGGGCGATCGGCGACCATGAGACTCAAATGGTCAGCCAGTTGCTGGCCGGGCTGGCGGAGTTGTCCGGCGTGAAGGTCTGGGGGATCACCGATCCAGTCCGACTCGATCGGCGTGTTCCGACAGTGGCCATCACGCACTACCGGCTCACGCCCCGCGACTTGGCCGAGTACCTGGCCAGCCGCGGCATCTTTGCCTGCCACGGCAACTTCTACGCCCTGCCGCTCACCGAGGCCCTGGGCCTCGAGCCCCACGGTGTATTGCGGCTCGGCCTCCTGCACTACACTACGCCCCAGGAAGTCCAACGTCTCCTGGCCACGCTCGCCGAGTTGGAGTAAGCAGGCGAGCGCAATCAGCCATCATCATTCTGCATTCATCATTCTACATTTATGACTGTTCAGCCAACCGGGCTCGCGATTGCCGGAAGAGAACTCACGATCGAGTGGAGCGACGGACGCACGCTCGTCTACGACATAGCCGCGCTGCGACGCAACTGTCCCTGTGCGACCTGCCACAGCGAGCGGTCCCGGGCGGAGGTCGACGAGGACGCACCGCGGCCAGACTCAACCACGGTGACCGTCCGGCAGATGATCCCCGTGGGAAACTACGCCTACAAAGTCCTCTTTAGCGATGGGCACGATACGGGAATCTACACGCTCGACCTGCTCCAGCAGTTGGGCCGGCCCAAGCCGGAATAGTGAACCGAGGGGGATTAGGGCCCGTCCTTCTCCCCTACCCCCCGTTCACGCCCGGATCATCACCAG
>JBDKTH010000279.1:0-1724 GCA_039680305.1 Thermoguttaceae bacterium
TGCTCGTGGCGTGGGGGAACGTGCGGGAGTCGCCCTGGACGTCGTACGGGTTCCGAGCCAGGTTGCGGTAGGCGTCCAACTCCAACAAGGCGACTGGCCGGACGGTGAGCCGGGGGAGCTTGTCGCCAAAGGCTTCGGGCGGATAGGGTGACGACTTGGGCGAGGCCGCTGGGGCGGGACCGGGATATTCCCAGACGCCCGTCGGGGCAAAGATCGGCGACGAGCACAGACGCCCGTCCAGGGCCACGGCTAGGTGCGTGGCCCCGCTCACCCGGATGCGATCGCCGGGCTGGAACGGTCGCGGGAGCTTTAGGGCCACCGGGTTTGTCGGCGATGCCTGTTGTTGCTGCTGGGCCACCGTCTTGCCGCCGGCGTCGACAACCTCCACGACGAGTTTCACGGTGGAGGATAAGGCGTTCTTTTCGGCGGGCGGGCTGGGTGCGCGGCTCAACTCGGCGACGTTGCGGGCTTCGATCGCCGCCATGCGCTGGCGTTTGTCCAGGAAGTGTTCATACTTGGCCCGCTCGGCCTCGGTCCAGCAGGCCGCCTCGCAGTAGTCGCCGCAGAAGGGCACCAACAGGTCGATCCAGCAGGCGAGCTTGTCCAACTCCTCCCGCGAGAGCTTGACGCCCTCATGGCCCTGGACGAGCATCTCGATCAGGCGGCTCTTGGCCGCGCCGGCACTGTAGGGCGGCAGCATCGGCGGTTGCGACTGGACGCTGATCCAGTTGACCGGCTGGCGGTTGGGATCGGCGAGGTAGAAGGGCTCGCTATTCTTGCGATCGGTGAGCGTGGCGCCGGTGAGCATCAGGTAGGCATCGCTCCAGAGGCGTTTGGCCCGGGGATCGAGGGTCGTTTGGCTCAGCAGGCTGAAAGCTTTGGGCTTGGCGGGCTGATCGGCCGGAGTCGTAGCGGCCGATGCGGCAGGGGCCGGCTTGTCAACGGTCTGGAGACGACTGCGGTCGTTGTGGCACTCGGTGCAATGCCGGTCGAGGATCGGCTGGATCTCCTTGGCAAAGCTGAAGCCCCGCGTGGGGCCGTAGAACGGGTCGGGCAGCCGGGCGCCGTGGCGCATGGCCAGCGAGTCGGCCGTGTAGGTCGAGGGCGACTCGTTCTTGTTCTCATGGCAGCCGATGCACGAGGCGCACTCGCCCGGCTGGAGCGTCGACCAGGAACGCATCGTCTGCACGACGTGGCCGTTGGCGTCGAGGGCCTGGAAGTAAACCGGCGTGCGCGCAGGGACCTGGAACATGGCCGAACCGTCCTCGTAGACCGGCGTCGTGCCGAGCACGGTTTTGGGGTCCCAACTGCCGTTTCCCACGGACGGCGCCGTGCTCACCAGGGCTTGCGAGTTCCCATTGCTCCCCACGCCCGCGGCGCGGAAGTCCATGGTCACGATGCGCAGGGCCTTGATCGTGCCCCGCGGGATGCCTTCGAGCCCGGGGCCATAGTAGACGTCCTGCAGGTAATAGGTGCCGCTCTTCTTGCGGTAGTCGACCACGCTGGGGCGCACGATCACCGTCTGGCGGGCCACCAGCGGCACGGCCTGATTGCAGGGGAGGTCCGGGTCGCGAACCAGCAGTTCCCGCCGGCCGTCGAGGTCCATGTAGAAGATGCCGAACCGGCCATCGAACCGGTCCCTCGGGTTCTTGCGCCCGCCAGGCAGGAAGGTCACGATGAATTCCCGGTCGTTCAGGGCGTAGGGATACATCCACTGGTCGCCG
>JBDKTH010001364.1:0-4669 GCA_039680305.1 Thermoguttaceae bacterium
TTGGCCCGGAGCAAGCGTTCGGTGTAACTCTCCGCCTGGCTTTCGGGCGTCATGCTCGGCGCCGCGGAGGCCGGACCGGCGGCGGTCGGCCGGGTCTGAGGCTCTTCCAGGACGCTGGTGTCGGTCGATGCCTCGGCCGAGGCCTCGAAGCGGGAACTGGCCCGTATCTGCTCAAACTGCGTGCTGACCTCGGCCTTGCGGCTCCGCAAGCGCTGGATCGTCTCCGGTTCCTCCGGCGGCGGTTGGCGACGGAGCAGCCGGCCGGCCAGCTTGGGCACCCAGGCGAAGCTCACCTGAACGCGACGCACAAAGACGTCGAAAAAGAACAGGCAGCTTCCCACCAGCACCAGGTAGTACCAGATGTCCTGACTGCTGGTGGCCTTGGGCAGATCGTGGCGGAAGATGTCGGCCGCCACGAGCGGCTCCCCCTTGCCGGCCGCCACCGAACCGTCGATCAGCCGGCCCGCCGTTCCGCCCTTGGGCACCAACTGGGCGAGCTGCTCCAAGAGCGGCTCGTTGCTTGCCCGGCCGCGGAATTCGTCGGAGTAGGGCACATTGGCCCCAGTGCGAATCGGCGCCTTTCCCGGGCCGGGGCTGACGAGGATCATGTAGCTGCCCGGATCCTGTGCGGGGAACGTGCCCACGTAGCGGCCCGGCGCGGTCTGCTCCAGTTTCAACTCCGCGGACCCGAGATCCGGGCGGACCACGCCGGCCGACATGTCGAGGAAATTGAGAAACTCGTCGTTCTTGTCCAAGGCCGTAATGACCACGCGAACCTGCCCATCCTCGACATCGGTGGCCACGCTGAACTTCCCCTCCTCCTCGACCGGCCGCATCGACCAGCGGACCATCTGCCCGAAGAACTTGTCATAGTTCTCCCACCCGGTCCAGCGGCTGGCATACTGATGGCCGGCGTCGGTGGTGAAGGCCACCGCCTTGCCAAGGCCATAGGTCCAACTGGCCAGGATCGTGGCGTTCTTCTCGTTGGTCGGCTCGGGACTGATGAGCGACACTTCAACCAGGGGGTTCTCTTTGACCGTGGTCAAGACATACCCGGTGATCGGCGGCAGGGTCTCGCCAATGCCGCTGATCATCTCGTGAGGATAGCGAACCCGCGGGGAAAAGCCCAATTCGTTCCGGTAGAGAAGCGGCTGGGCCACGCGGCGGGCTTCACGCTGGAAGATCTTGGGCAACGCCTGGGGATTGTTGACCTGATAGTACTTCCCCCCGGTCTGCGAGGCGATCTGGGCCATCAGCCGGCTGTCGGCCGGGCCGTGCGTGCCGACGGCCACGGTCGTGACGGTGATCTGGTTCTGAATCAGGGCATTGATCACGCCCTGGGTCGGCGGCGAGGGATCGCCGTCGCTGATGATGATCATATGCTTGACGGCGGCGTCGGGGATCTTGGCCAACGACCGGTAGGCCATGACCATGCCGGGGTCGAAGTCGGGCATGTCGCCCGGCACCATGCCGCCGAGCCGGTTGACCATCTGGTTGCGATTCGGGCCGACGGAGAGCATCCCCGGGTTCCAGAGCCACTCGGTGCGGCCCGAGGTGTGACTGTAGTGGACCACGCCGCAGTAGTCGCGGGAGCCCAGGGCGTTGAGCGCTTCGGTGGCGATCTTCTTCTGCCAGAAATTCCCCTGGGCCATTTCCGAGGCGTGCATCACCATGGCCAGCGCCCCACGCGGCACGACCTTGGCGCTCTTGATCTGGAAATCGACCGGCATCGCCTTTTCCAGCTCGGTGTTGTTCCAGCCGCCGGCGCCGAAGCTGTTGGCCGCCCCGAGCATCACCAGCCCCGAGCCCATCTGCTGGGTGTTGCGCACGAGCATCTGGATCTGGCCGTCGGAAAAGCTCTCCCGCGGCACGTTGGCCAGCAGCACCGAGTCGTACTGCTGCAACTCGGCCAGGGTCGTGAACAACTGATCGCTGGGCGTGACCGCCACATCGAGATTCTGCCGTCGCAGGGCCGCGGCGAGCCGGTCGTACTGGCCGCGGTTCTGGTGGTCTTCGATCAAAAGGACCTGCCCTTTGCCACGCACGTGGGTGAACGTCGTGGCACGGTTGTTCTGCGGCATGGTGTCGTCTTGGGGATTGTCGGGCACGAAGACGGCTTCGTACGTATAGAACCCGGCGGAGTCGATCTCCTGACGCACCGTGTACACGCGTTTCCCCGGCGGGAACTGGACCCGCCCCTCGCTGACCACCACCGACTCGCCGCGCACCTGCTTCTTGAGCACCAACTTGCCGTTGACCGGCGCGGCATTGGCCCCGTTGGATTCGCGGGTGTTGTTGAGCACGACCTTCAGATCGAACGGCTCGCCGCGGCGCAGATCGTTGGGAATGGCAACCCGTTCGACGAGCACCTCCCCCCGGCGGTCGTAGCGGATCGGCACGACGTCGATCCCCACGCCCGCGCTGGCCATGGACTGGGCCTGCTCCAAGGCGTTGCCGAGGTTCTCGTTCCCGTCGCTGACGACCACGATCCGCTTGGCGGCGTCCTCGGGGAAGGAGGCCTGGGCCAGCCGCATCGCGGCCGCCAGGTTGGTGTACTGAGGATCGAGCGGGCTTTCGATCGTCGGCGTCATCTGCACGTCGTCGTCGAACGGCGGCACTTCGATCGCCCCATCCCGACCGAAGACGATCACCCCGGCCCGATCGTCCTGCTTGCGGTGCCGCTTGATCGAGGCGTTGACGTACTCGACCATCGCCCGGCGTTGCTCTTCGGGAATGCTCATCGACTGATCGAGCACGTAGATCACCGTCAGCCGGTCGCTGATCCGGACCATCCTCGCCTCGGCCAGGGAGAGGATGATCAGCACCAGCACCGCGGTGCGCAGCGCAATCGCCGTGACCCGCCGCACCCACCCGAACGCCCGCAGACTGCGAAGGCTGAACCACCACAGCACCGGCACAATGGCCAGGAGCAGGAGGTACCAGGGCGATTCGAAGGCGAGGCGATAGGGAAACATTAGAGGGAGGATTGAAAATTGAAAATTGAAAAATGGAAATTGCAGATTGGAGAAGAGGAAGCGCGGAGCGAGGTGGCTGTGTGTAGGGACAAGATTGAAATCGGGCGACAATGCCGCGTCTTGCGAGCGAGACGGGTCTCAATTTTCAATTTGCATTTTTCAATTCTCAATTTTCAATCCTCCTCACAGGGAGAGACGTTGGACGCGATGATTCCCGGTATCCAGCACATGAAGCCTGTTCCGGCTATCCAGCACCAGGGCCCAGGGGCTATCAAGCTGACCTTCGACGCGGCCGCGAGTGCCCCAGCAGCCGAGCGAGCGGCCGTCGCGGGTAAACCGCTGGACGCGATGGTTGCCGAATTCGGTGACGTAGATCGTGCCGTCCGGGTGAAGGATGATGTCATACGGATAGTAAAGCTGGCCGGGAGCACTGCCCGGCGTCCCCCAGATGGTCAGGAGTTTTCCGTCACTGTCGAAGACTTGAATGCGGTGATTGCATGCATCGGTCACCCAGATATGATTGTTCTCGTCGATCGCCAAGTTCTGCGGTCGGCTAAATTCGCCTGGAGCCGACCCGTGCTTGCCCCACTGGCACAGAAACCGACCGTCGGCGGTGAACTTCTGGATCCGGTCGTACTCGCCGTACTCCGCGATATAGTAGTTGCCCTGAGTGTCCTGTACGGCATCGGTCACCAGGCCGAACTCCCCGGGCTTCTGTCCCAGGGTGCCGCCGATCGTGCGAAGCAACAGGCCTTCGGGCGAATAGACCAGGACCCGACTGTAATGGGTGTCGGCCACGAGGACATTCCCAGCATTGTCGATCGACAACCCGGTGGGCTTGCCGGACTGGTGGTCGGGGGTCTGCCAGCCGCACAAGAAACCGCCGTCGCGGTCGAAGACTTGGATCCTCGCGGTCATATCGACGATGTAGATCCGGTCCTGCCGGTCGATCGCCATGGCCCGGGGCTTTTGCAGCCGCCCCTCGGAAATCCCCCGACGGGCCCAAACTTTTTCCAGATGCCCGAAGCCGCGGGACTCCTCCTCGCAACCGCTCAGCGTGGCGACCAAGACCGCCACGACAAAGGCCCAAACAACACCGACGACCGAGCCCAAGGCTGGTCGAAACGCCAACCGCACAGCAGCCTCAAGAAAAGGTTGGCGGGACGCCCATGGCCCCCCACCAGGCCTGCTGCATTGGCGATTCAGATTTCCGACGGCTGGCCCACGCATGCCCCCCTCATCCCTAAACCTGATCACAGTCCCCGACTCCAGCCCACTAACCTACACCCTTTTGTTGGAGAATGCCAGCAGTCTCCAGAGGAAGCTCCTGGAGGCCGGACCTTGACGGGTAGGCGTAAGAATCGGTAAAGTAACATATTGCGCAAAACCGGCAATTCAGGGGGATGGCCGAGTGTCCTGGGACGCCTTGGCCAGGACAACCAAGGTCCAGTTTTCCCCCGTGACGTGTGTTCTGTCGAGCGACCGCCAACCAGCTAACAGGCCTGACCACTTATGCCTCCCGTCGTAATCGATGTCCGTGCTGCTGACGACGTGCGCGACGTGGTTCATCGGGCGGTGCAGGCGGTGGCGGAGGGGAAGTTGGTGGTCTTTCCCACCGAGACCGTCTACGGTGTGGCGGCTCGGGCGTTGGATGCCGAAGCCGTGGATCGGCTCTTCCAAGTCAAAGGACGCAA
>JBDKTH010001026.1:0-3214 GCA_039680305.1 Thermoguttaceae bacterium
ACGCCCGAGCGAACCGACCAAACCGGTAGGGTGGGTCGAGCGGACCAGACAAACAACGATGAACGCCGCCGAGACGTTCTTCCTGACGCCCAGCCCGGCACGGCCGACGACCAAGCGAGCCCCACCAACCGAACCCAAGATCCGGCGGGTCTCGCTCGACTCTTGGCCGCGCTCAACCCCGGGCCCTTGCAGACCGCCCTCGCGGATTCAACCCTGTTCCCCGTGGTCCGCTTGACCCGCCCTACGAGTCTTTGCCCGGCGAAAGAGCCCGCATTGCGACATACCTCATCGGAGCCCCCAACTTACGTCGCGCCGCCGCGCTGGAAGTCGTTGCTTCTTCTACAGTTAGCAATTTTCGAAAAGCTCAACTTTTTTGGCCCTACGCGAAGTCGCCGCGCGCGCCAAACAAAACGCACCGCGCATGGGGGGAAACCAGCGGCCGCAGCCGCCCTCCACACGAGGGCCCGCGCGCCTCCGAGACAGCCAACGGGTGTAACGCCCGTCTACTCTGTTCCGCAGGAGTCATGAGTTATACGATTCGATCGGTGGCTGGCAGGAGGCCTCCGCCATGTTGATATCCCAACCATTCCATGGAGGCGGCGATGCAGATCCGTTCTGAGAACCGAAACGTGCGGCGGTCGCTCTTGCTGCTAACGATTCTCTGGGGCTTGCTCGGGGGCGTTACGCAGGCCCAGGACGTTCAGCTCCGCGAGAAAACGGCTTCCACGCCGCTTTCCGATCTCCAGTTCACCTCCGACGCCCACTACCTCGCGTGGCTCGAACGCCACTCGATGCTGCACGAGGCGACGCGTCTTTCGTCCAAGCTTCCCGCCGCCGCATTGTCCTGGCGCCGACCGTATGCCGAGCCACAACCCCGCGAAGCGGTCAAAGCGGCGTCGGTCTGGGTGCTGGGCTATGCCGGTTCGGTGATCCCACGCCCGGGCGAATCGGTGATTGCGACCTGGGCGGATCCGGAACTGTGGAAGACCTTTCAGGAGATTGGCATCGACCTGCTGCACACCGGTCCGGTGAACCAGGCCGGCGGGATTCAGGGATATCAGCGGACCCAGACCGTAGACGGCTGGTTCGATCCGATCTCGATCACGGTCGACCCGCAACTGGGAACCGAGGACGAGTATCAGCGCATGGTGCGGGTGGCAAACCGACACGGCGGCGCGATCGCCGGCGACCTCGTGCCGCTCCACACGGGCAAGGGGGCCGATTTCCGGCTGGCCGAGCGAGGCTATCGGGACTATCCGCGGATGTACGTGATGGCGGAGATCCGGGAAGCCGATTGGGGTCTGTTGCCGCCGGTGGACAATGTCTGGCGTAGCGTGCCGATCTCCCGCGAAGCCGCACGCAAACTCATGGAAAAAGGCTACCTGCCCGGCCAGATCCACTCGAACGACGCCACGCCCGACGCGCTGGAGCTAAGCGGTTGGGACGCCACCGCGGAGATCATCGGAGCCGACGGCAAGACGCGTCGCTGGGCCTACCTCCACTTCTTCAAGCCCGGCCAACCGACGCTCAATTGGCTCGATCCCGCGGCCGCCGCCCAACGAATGGTCGCCGGAAACCTGGTCAAGATGATCCACACCCAAGGGGCCAAGGTCGTGCGGCTCGACGCGGTCCCCTTCTTGGGAATCGAGCCGGGCCACGGGACGGAGCTCACCTGGCACTACCAGCATCCGCTCTCCATCTGGGGAACCCACTACCTTTCGTTCCTCACGCGAAGGCTCGGCGGCTGGACCTTTCAGGAGCTGAACGTCCCCCTGGAGCAGCTCAAGCCGTTTGCCGAGCATGGCCCCGATCTTTCCTATGACTTCTTCACTCGAACCCAGCTGGTCCATTCGCTGTTGACCGGCGACGCCAGCCTGTTGCGCCAGGCCTATCAGTGGCTCCAGGAGGCCGACGTTCCGCTGGTCTCCCTGGTTCATGACCTGCAGAACCACGACGAGATCACCTATCAACTCGTCGAGCTGAACCACCGAGCCGACGAGCGTTTCACGCTTCAGCATAAGCCCCAGACCGGGCGCGAGATCCGAGAGGAGATCCTCGCGACGATGCGACGTGAAGCGGCCGGCGCCAAAGCACCCTACAATCTCCTCTACCGCCCGCAAAAGGACGGGCTGGCCACCACGTTTGCCGGCTTCGTTGCCGCAAGCCTCGGCATTCGCGATCCATACCACGCCACGCCGGAGCAGATTGACCAGATCAAGCGTGCCCACCTGCTCCTGACCATGGCCGGTGCCATGCAGCCGGGGGTCTTTTCCCTATCGAGTTGGGACCTGGTAGGAGCCCTGCCGCTGCCGGCCCAGTCCGTCGCGTCGCTCTTGGAAGATCACGACTACCGCTGGATCAACCGCGGCGCGGTCGATCTCCTGGGGGTGAATCCCCACGCCGAGCGATCGGCCTGGGGGCTACCGCGGGCTCAATCGCTCTACGGGAGTCTTCCGGATCAGCTCAAGGATCCCCAGTCGTTCGCATCTCAGTTGAAACGCATCCTGGCCGCGAGAAAGCGTTCGGGCATCGCGTTGGGCGAGTTGATCGCCATCCCCGCCGTCAAACACTCGGGCCTCTGCGTCCTGGTCTTCAAGCTGGAAGACGGATCGTACGCCATCACGGCGCTGAACTTTGCCCGCGACTCGGTCCGCGAGCCCCTCGACCTGTCGGTGCTTCAGGGCGCAATCGACAAATCCAAGCCCGAGATCCCACTGGTTGACGCGCTCACCGGCAAGGTCGATGGCAAACTCTCTCCGGAGCAGCGAGCCGAACTGACGCTCGACCCGCTGTCGGCAAGAACGTGGCTGCTACGCGAGCAGCCCAGCCAGGTGGGAACGGGCGCGGTTGACCTCGGCAGCCGTGTCGAGGATCGGGATGCCGCGGGGCACCGGATGCATGAAGACCTGGGTCGCGCCCTGGTAGTTGATCTTGCGGAGGGCAGCCAACAAGGGTGTGAAGTCCAACGGCCCCCGGCCGGGCATCTGCTGGAGTTCCTCGTCCTTGGGAAGCTTCTTCATGCAGCCTTTGCCTTCTTCCCAGGCATAGAAATGGACCAACTTGGGCCCCAAATCCTCAATCAATCGTCCAAGGAACTGCGGGTCCTGCGGCAGATGGTAGGGAGCCAAGGCGATGCCCAGATTGGGCGAACGGGCGAACTCGGCGAAGTACCGCAACGAGTCGGGCGACCAGATCAGGGCGTGGCCGTGGTTCT
>JBDKTH010000271.1:0-4188 GCA_039680305.1 Thermoguttaceae bacterium
CCACGCGATCCGGAAGACTCGGACCGCGCACCAGCCGAACAAACGCCAGGATCGTGGCGACCGTCAGCATCAGCGATGTCAGGACAAGGGCTGTGTGAAAAAAGGTCATCGCAAGACCTCCAGCACGCGCCGTTCAAACCCGTCCTTGATGCGGCGCCGCGTGGCCTCCACGTCTTCGATGTACATCGAGTGCATGTACAGGATATGCCGCTCTGCGGAAACAACCAGGCTCAGCGTCCCGGGGGTCAGCGTAATCAGATTGGCCAGGAGAGTGATTTCTGCATCGGTCTTCGCATCTAGCGGGATGGCGACGATGCCGGGCCGCATGTGGTGGTGAGGTGTCACCACGTCGTAGGCCACGCGGAGGTTAGCCAGGATCAGCTCCCAAAGGAAGAAGAGAGCCAATCCGGCGATCTGTCGCATCTTAACCCAGTAATGCGGCGAGTCGGTCTCCCGCTGGGCGATTCCCATGACCAGGGCGCCCAGGATCATGCCAATGGCCAGATTGAGCAACGTGAACTCACCAGTCAGGACAACCCAGATCAACCCCAATATGATGTTCCACAGGAAGGCCTTCATCCGCCTCCTCCCAACACGACGCGCAGGTATTCACTCGGGTCTTGAAGCTGCCCGGCCGCCTGAACGGACAGGTTGAAGAGCGGCCCTGCACCTAGGCCGATGATCACCGTCATTGCCGCCAGGACGACGACAGGCGTCACAAGAAGGCCATAGGAGCCCCACGACACCTGATGAGTGCTCTCCTCTCTTCCATCCTTGGAGCCCGGGGCCGGCTTCCAGAATGCCTCCGTCCAGATCTTCGTCATCGAAAACAGGGTGAGCAGGCTAACAGCCAGCGCGACCGCCACGATCACGTATTGCTCGAGCCCCAGGCCTGCCTGAACCAGCGAGAGTTTCGCAAAGAAACCAGACAACGGCGGAAGGCCGGCCAGCGACATGGCCGGGATCAAGAACAAGAGAGCGAGGCCCGGATAGGCATTGGAGATTCCGCCCAACTCCTTGAGCTCTTGGGTCCCCCGCAACCGGAAGACAATCCCGCTGACGAGGAACAGGTTGGTCTTTACGATAATATGGTGAAGGATATAGAAGATCGCCCCACCCAATGCCAGGATGGATAGCGCTGGGGTGGTGGCCAATCCGAACAGTGCCAGTCCCATGATCATATACCCGATCTGGCTGACAATGTGAAACGATAGAATCCGGCGAAACTCGTTCTGTGCCATCGCCCCCAGCACGCCGGTGACCATCGTTAGCCCGGAGATCCAGAGGATCAGCGTATAGGTGTATCCTGGATCACTCATAAACAGCAACGTGAACACGCGGATCAGCGCGTAGACGCCGACCTTGGTCAGCAGGCCGGCAAAAATGGCCGACACAGCCACCGGCGGCGTATGGTACGACGCCGGAAGCCAGAAGAAGAGCGGGAACGCGGCCGCCTTGATACCGAACGCCACCAAGAATAGCATCGCGAGCGTGGTCGCCATTCCCGGTGGCACTTCCTGAAGCTTGACGTGGAGATCAGCCATGTTCAGGGTGCCAACCACCCCGTAGATAATACCCACACCGGTCAGAAATAGCGCCGAGGATAGCAGATTGAGAGTGACGTACTTGATGGCGCCTTCCAGTTGTGCCCGCTCGCCGCCCAGGCTCAACAGTACGAAGGAGGCGATGAGCATCACCTCGAACCAGACGTATAGATTGAAGAGATCGCCGGTCAAGAAGGCGCCGCATACCCCTGCGAGGAGAACCTGCAACAACGGGTAGTAGCCGTATGCTTCTCGCCCGGAATCGATGCTGGCCAACGAGTACACGCCGACCGCCAAGCCCATGATTCCCGCCAACAGCACCATGATGGTGGCGAACAAGTCGGCCACCACGGTAATCCCGTAGGGGGCGGGCCAACTGCCGATCTGCATCGCCTGGATGCCGTCAGAGCGAACCCAGAACAACAGCGCGGCCGCCACGCCGAACAGCGCAGCAGCGCCGATCACGCCGAGCCACCGTTGGACCGTCGGCCAGCGCCAGGCGAGCAAGGAGATCGCCGCCGTCACTTACGGGATCAGGATGGGAAGGACCAGCAAGGCTTTCATGTGTCGGTCGTCTTCATTTTGTCCATGTCGTCGCTGCCGACCGCCTGATACGCCCGCTGCAGCAACACCACGGTGAAAGCCGTGACTCCGAAACTGATCACAATCGCAGTCAAAATCAGTGCTTGCGGCAACGGGTCGGCAAACGGGGTTGCCGGCTGGAGTTCCCCTTCCGCGATAATGGGGGCGCGGGCGCGAGTGAGTCCGCCGACGGTGAAGATCAGGAGGTTCGCGCCGTGCGATAGCAGGACTAGCCCGATCACCAGCTTCACCAGGCTGCGCCGTAACATCAGATAGATGCCCGAGGCGTACAGGGCGCCGATGACGAAGGCTAGCAGCGTTTCCATGTCATTGCTCCGCCAAGGACAGCATGATGGTAAGAGCAGTTCCCAGAACGACCAGATACACGCCGATATCGAATACGACGGGAGTGCCGATCGTAAACGTTCCCATCCCCGGCAGAACAACGGAAGCCCACAGGCCTGTCATCAACGGTCGTCCAGCGAGGAAGGATACCAACCCGCTCCCCAGAGCCACCAGCATTCCCGTGCCGATCAACATGCGAGGGTCACAACGCAGCAAGTGGCGTGCGGCCTTCACATCGTACGCGATGGCATAGAGGACCAAGGCCGCCGACGCGACCAACCCTCCAACGAACCCTCCACCAGGTTCCTGGTGGCCGCGCAAGACGAGAAAGATGGAGAACAGGAGCATGAGCGGCAACAGGTAACGCGTGGCGGTCTGGAGGATAAGTGTTGTCATCTTGCGTCCTCCCCGTTTCCAAGACGCAACTTCAGGAGTGCGTAGACGCCCATGGCGGCCACGGCCAGCACCGTGATCTCGCCCAGCGTATCGAAGCTCCGGAAGTCGACCAGGATCACGTTGACGATATTCCGGCCGTGAGCCTCAGTGACGCTGTGCTCTGCGAAATACTGCGAAATGGGCGCGTGCGTCGCATCCTGGGTCGCCGCTAGCACCAGGGCGGTGATGAGTGATCCCGCGATGAGGGCGACGACCGCATCTCGGATACGAACCCCTCGGCTGGAAAAGACCGCGTAGCGAGGAAGCCGGTAGAGCACGAGGACGAAGAGGATCACCGTCAGGGTCTCGATCGCGAACTGCGTCATCGCCAGGTCCGGTGCGCCGAAGAGGATAAAGACCAACGCCACCGTGTATCCCACGACGCCGAGGGCCGCAACCGCGGCCAGTCGGGTTTGAGCGCGGACAGCCGCCAACGCAGCCAGCAGCAGAAGCCCGGCCAGGGCAGCCTCATAGAAGCGAATCTCCGGCCCGGCAAGTCGCCAGGAGATCTCCACTGAACGAACGAGTGTGTACCCCACCAGGCCGACGGCCGTCGCAAGAATGGCAATGATATAGTACCGCAGATAGCCGCTTTGCAGGAGGCGAGTCTGGGCCAAGGCCACGCGGTTGAGTCCCTCGAGCGTGAGATCATACCACCATGCGGGCCCCCGGCGCAGCAGGAAATCCAATCTCGCATTGATCCACCGCACCGCATTCCATCCCGCATACAAGATCACCCCCAGGAGGATCGAGCCCGCGCTCAAGGCAAGTGCTGGCGTCAGGCCATGCCAGAGGGATAGCTTGAGGGGCTCATAGGGCTCTCGCCAGCCGAGCACAGCGGCCATCGCCGACGACAGAACCCACTGCGACGCCAGCGCAGGGAACAAGCCCAACACCAGCCCAGCCATCGCCATTAGCAACGGGCCCAGCCAAAGACTTGGGGGCGCTTCGTGAGGGGGTTTCGGCGTGGGAATGAACTCCCGGAAGAACACGCGATAGCCAACAATGGCGGCCACGGCCACAAACAGAGCTCCCGCCATAACCACGACGGGGACCAGAAACCGATGAGCCGGACTCTCCAAAGCCGCTTCGAGGAGCATTTCCTTCCCGATGAACCCGAAAAGCGGGGCGATGGCGGCCAGGGATAGAGCGGCCAGAACCGCGGCCGTCGCCGTGATTGGCATCGCGCGCCGTAGCCCACCGAGTCGATCCGCGTCCCGTGTGCCGGTCTCGTGATCCACCGCGCCGGCTACCATGAAGAGCGCCCCTTTGTAGAGGGCAT
>JBDKTH010001133.1:0-1769 GCA_039680305.1 Thermoguttaceae bacterium
TCTCGCCGAGCGACCGCGCCAGCGAAGTCTTGGGCAAAGTCTACGACTGGCTCGATGCGGGGTGCCGGGCCGTTTGGGTCGTCGAACCGGAGACCAAGACGGTGACCGTCTACCGCAGCCGGAGCCAGATCGTTGTGCTGGGCGTCGCCGACCAGTTGAGCGGCGAGGACGTCGTGCCGGGATTCAACCTCTCCGTGGCGGAAGTCTTCGCGTAGCTTGCCGCCTCTTCGCGGGGACTCGGGAGTTGGGCCCACCGCTTGTTGTTCCGTCAGACCATGAGTCACCACGCTCAGGACCTCCTCAGGGCCGGTTTTTCAGGCGTCGTTGGCGCGTCCCTTGGAACGCATCGCTGCGACGACGCTGCCGGGAACGGTCCTCTTCGTTCGTGTCGGCACAGACGACCTCGTAGAGCATCGCCCAGCTGCGTCCCCGCTTGCGCAACAGACGCCCCAGCCGCTGCTTGGCCTGGCGGCTGGAGGCCGTGCCGCCGATCACCACGGCCACCTTCACCTCAGGCAAATCCACGCCTTCGTCGAGCACCTGGTTGGCCACGATGGCCGGATAGACGCCGGTTTCCAGCCCTTCGAGGATTTCCAGGCGTTCTCGCTTGCCGCAGTGATTCAGCAGGCAGGGGATCAGGAATCGCCGGGAGACGTCGCGGGCCATGGCGTTTGAGCCGGCGAAGATGATGCACGGCTCGTGAGCGTGGAGCCGAAAAATGTCCTCCAACACGCGAAGCTTCTCCTCCGCCCGATCTTCGATCGCCTTCTTCGCATAGTAGGCCTTTAGGGCACGGCGGGCTTCGGCCGTGCGCCCGGTCTCGACGCAAAGGTCTTCCCAGGTGTATTCCGGGTCGACCTTGCGGCGCTCGGCCAGGTAGCGGCGGACAATCCGCGAACACTGGTCGTAGCGATCCCGCTCCTCGGGCGAGAGGTGCACGGGAATCCGCACCAGCTCGTAGTCGGCCAACGTCTGGCCCTTGGCGTCGGCGATGGGCAACTGATAGACCATCGGTCCGATCAGCCACTCCAGGTCGAGGTGCCGCCCGTCCGACCGTTCCGGCGTGGCTGTCAGGCCCATGCGCATCGGGGCCGCCGACATCCGGGCGGCGTCGCGGCGGATCTCGCCGGGCAGATGGTGGCACTCATCAAAGACGATCAGGCCGAACTGATCGCCAAGTTGCTCCATGTGGATGCACGCACTGTCGTAAGTCGTGACCGACACGGGCCGGACGCGGAACACGTTGTCGCCAATGATCCCCGCATCATATCCCAAGCCGGCCAGGATCCGCCGGTGCCACTGGTACATCAGGTCGCGCACCGGCGCCACCACCAGCGTGCTCGTGCCCGTCTCGGCCATGGCGGCCAGGGCCACCTCGGTCTTGCCCGTGCCCGTGGGCATCACGATGCAGCCCCGCTGGGCCGTCTTCCAGGCGGCCACCGCCGCGCGTTGCTCGTCGCGGAGCGGAGGGAGCGAGACTTTGGGCCAGGCGACCGACTTCCATTGCGGCACCTGATCGTCGACCCCGCGGGCCGCGTCGCGCAGCCGGCGGAGCACCTCGACATACTCGATCGCGTCGCATCGCCAAGCGCTGACTCGCCGATCCCACACCCAACCGATTGGGCCAAACAGGGACGCAAGCTCTGCTTGCGCGAGCCCTTCCAGGGTCAGCGTTCCATGCGAGAAGGCGAGTTTGGGCAAGGCTTGGGACATGCGGCGTAAGGAATAAGGAATTCCGAGCTATTGCTCTGAGCTAGACAAGACAATCG
>JBDKTH010001263.1:0-4205 GCA_039680305.1 Thermoguttaceae bacterium
GGCGCGGATATCTCATCCAATTGGGGCATCTGGGTAGCAGTGAGCCATCCCTTAAGAGGTGGGGCTGGTCCTCCATAGTCACTGATCGGAAACCACTCTTGCCCATGTCGTCCGTTCTTTGGCGGTGCACGGGTGAAGAGACTTGCTTTTCGCTCACACTCATTATGACCGATTGCGGCAGGAGGGTAAGAGGGTGTCAATGGGTGGGCTCACGGTCGCCGTCGGGACGCGACATCGAAGACGGGCCGGTTACGATGGATTATCCCGCCCCACCGCGTTTAGCCCAGGCACTTGTGCCGGGAACCTCCAGCCTCCAGCCGCAAGCCGCACACGCCAAACCGGTCGGCTTGCGATCCAAGACCGCGGCGACTATGATCGTCAACTGACGACGATTTCCCCTTGGTCCCGATAGTACGTCAGTGAGGTTGCCATGAGCGAGTTCGAGCTTCGCCCGATGGAGAAGGTTGACCGGACGGAAGTGGCCGAGTTGATTTACCTCTCCACGAACACCTGGTACCAGACCCACGGGCGGCCGCCGGTGATCTCGGGCGGGCCGGCGACGGCCGAGGTGTTCTTCGACGTCTACGAGGCCCTCGACCCGGGTTGCGGCGTGGTGGCCGTCAGCACGCGGAGCGGCCGGCTGGCGGGATCCTGCTTCTACCATCCCCGGCCGACGCACGTCTCGCTGGGGATCATGAACGTGCACCCCAACTATTTCGGCTCCGGCGTGGCCCGGGCCCTATTGAGGCACATCGTCGACTATGCCGAACGCGAGCAGAAGCCACTGCGTCTGGTCTCCAGCGCGATGAACCTCGACTCGTTCTCGCTCTACAACCGGATGGAGTTCGCCCCGCAGGTCATGTTTCAGGACATGTACCTCACGGTGCCGGCCGAAGGGCTCCCCTTCCGCACCGAGGGCGACCGCCAGGTGTGCACGGCGACGCTCGCCGATGTGAAGGCGATCGATCGGTTGGAGCAGGAACTGGTCGGGATCTCGCGTGAGAAAGACTATCGCTACTTCCTCGAGAACCGCGATGGTTTCTGGCACGTCGTCGTGTATCCCGACGAGTGCGACGGGGTGGCCGGCTTCCTGGTCTCGGTGAACAAGCCGGGCTTTACGATGCTCGGTCCCGGCCTGGCCCGCACGCCTCAGCAGGCGGCGACGCTCCTGCTGGCCGGGCTGAACCAGTGCCGCGGGCGGACCGTGGTCTTTCTCGTTCCCTCGCAATGCACCTCGCTGGTCCAGCAGATGTACCAGTGGGGGGCCAAGAACTGCGAGCTCCACGTTAGCCAGGTCCGCGGCTCTGCGCAACCGGTTCGGGGGATCCAGATGCCGACGTTCCTCCCGGAAACGGGCTGAGGCTAGAGCTTGTCGGCCATTTCCTTGGCTTTCGCCTTGATCTGCTGCGGACTGTTCATCCGCTCCAACTGATCCAGGTCGCGCAGAAGCGTCTGGGCCTTGTTCGGGTCGGTTGCCTTCATCTGCTCCAAATTCTCGCGGACCGCCATGATACCGCTGTTGATCTGCCCGTGCGCGGCCACCTCCAACAGCATGGCCTTGGCCTGCGGCGGTTGTGGCGGCGTGACCGGCACCGAACCGCTGCCACAGCCCGCGAGACCAACGACGGCCAACAGAACTCCAGTGCGAACGAAAGACATCTACGATCCTCCTGAAAAGCTAGAACTCCTTGACCGCCTCGCCGCCATCAATGCTGCCGGCGGCTTGGTAGACGCTGAAATCGACCGTGTCGCTGATGAACCGCACCGAGGCGTCGCCCAAGGCGTGATTTGCGCCGCCTGGGTGACGGCTTCGCGCAGGGGCCACGCCCGGGTTGTCGCTCTCGCCACACCCGGAGCAGATGAAGCAGGTGGGCCACTTCCAATTGGGCGGCGCGACCGTATTGAACACCGTCTGGCCCAGGGTCGGCTTGATCCACCAGAAGCCGATATTGCTGAAGTGGTTCGACTTCGCGGCGTCGCACGACTGACCGTAGGTTTCCAGCTGCGCCTGTGTGGGAAACGCAAAACCCGAGAAGCTGACGCCGCGGACCATCTCTCCAACCCGGTAGACATTGCCGTCGTTGTCGCCGACGATGTTCTCGCCCAGCATGATCGTGTTGGACGTGCCGTCGGTAATGCTCGCGAAACGCGTGTCCCGGCCGAGTTGGAAGACACCATTCTGTTGAGTGCTGGTGCTCCAGGCCAGGCAGCTTCCGGCACTCACCGGATAGTTGCAGCTGCCCAGTTCACTGGTGTTCGGCGGAGGAGTCAGGTCGGAGGGGCAGATGAAGGTTGAGACGATCGTCTTGCGGAGGGAGTCGTTTGGCGCCGCAGCCCAGGAGGCCTTCATGTTCAACTGCGTGTAAAGCGGCATCTGCTCGACGTACGGCAGGAGCTTCATGTGGGCGCTCATGCTCTGGTAGTTGCTCATCCCCGAAGAGGTCGCCACGCCATAGGCATACCGCGGAAATGCCTGGTAAACATCGTGGTAATTGTGCACCGCCAAGGCGATTTGCTTGAGGTTGTTGGTGCACTGCGATCTCCGGGCCGCTTCCCGGGCGGCCTGCACGGCCGGCAACAAGAGGGCGATCAAGATGCCGATGATCGCGATGACTACCAAGAGTTCAACAAGTGTAAAACCTCTGCGAAGCTTGACCATGCCGCTCTCCACGCGATAGGAATTCCAGATGACGACGCGACCAAAGCCCCACAAAGCCTATCTCTAAACTAATAGTCTTCACCGGCCTCGTCAATCAATTGGCGAGGAGAAAATGCGCAGGACGAGGACGGTTCCGCCACCCGTGTGGGCGTCGCACACTCCATGAGGACGGGGTTCTACCGGCCAGATCGTCAGAACTCCTTGGATGGCTCCCCGCCGTCGATGCTGCCGGCAGCCTGGTAAACGCTCAACTCGACGGTATCGCTGATGAACCGCACCGAGCCATCCCCCAAGGCGTGGTTCGCCCCGCCGGGGTGCAGGCTGCGGGCGGGGATCACCCCGGGAGCGTCGCCGTACGAGCAGTCCGAGCAGATAAAGCAGGTCGGGTACTTCCAGTTCGGTGGGGCGACCGTGTTAAAGACAGTAGCCCACATCGTCGGCGCCGCCCAGATGGCACCGGCGATGCTGTAGTGATTCGCCTTCCCGCTTTCACAGGCCTGACCATAGGTCTCGATTTCGGCCGCGGTTGGGAAACGGTAGTTGGAGCCCGTGTAGCTCACGGCCCGAACCACATCGCCGACGCGATAGCTGTTGTTGTCATTGTCTCCCGTGAGTTGCTCGCCAAACATGATCGTATTGGAGGCCCCGTCCGTGATATCGGCGAACCGCGTTTCGCGCCGCAACTGGAAGAAGCCGTTTTCCGCCGCGGAACTGATCGGGAGCCGGCCGGTGTTCGGCCAACCGAGACAGGCCCCGGCACTGGCCGGATAGTTGCAGTTGCCTGGCTCACTGGTATTGGAGAAACCGCGGTCAGACGGGCAGATGAAGGCGGCAATCTTCGTCTTCCGGGCGTCATTGTCGGGGGACGTATACCACGGCAACGAATCTTTCAGCTTGTCGTAGACGGGCTTCTGTTCAATGAAGGGGAGGATTCTCTTGTGAACGCTGAAGCTTTGCCATTGAGAATAGCCGGATACGGGATACGCGTAGCGTGGGAATGCTCGGAAGATATCGTGATAATTGTGCACCCCCAAGGCCAACTGTTTGAGGTTGTTTGTGCATTGGGCTCGGCGGGCTGCTTCCCTCGCCGCCTGAACGGCTGGCAAGAGCAGAGCAATGAGGATCCCGATAATGGCAATGACGACCAACAGTTCGACGAGTGTAAAACCTTTTCGCATAATCTGACCAGTCCAGCGGCTCCTCTAGCAGAATGGGAACAACGACGCGTTGCGCAAGCCATCGAGTATGACATGGGAACGCCACAACTTCCAGAGTAGTCGGGTATGCACGCTACGTCAATCAATCGCCACTCCCCCGCATGGCCGGTCATGCAAAATTGGCGAAACCGATCTGCCCGCGTTGAATGACAATGCTCGGTGGACGGCCAGGGGCCGCGGCTAATGCTTCGCCAGACCGGCGACGACTGGGTGCTGGTCGCCGTGAACGAGTCGTTCTGCGGCCTCCCGTTCACCGTCAAGGGCCTTCCGGCGTCGCTCGAAGGGAAGACGCTCTATCGGCTCGGCTCCGACGAGTCGCACACGGTGCG
>JBDKTH010000016.1:0-1603 GCA_039680305.1 Thermoguttaceae bacterium
ACGACGCGATCACGCCCCCCGCCCGAAACCGTCCCGCCTTAGAGCACCTTTTATGCGAACCGTACTGCAAACGATCACGCCATTGGTGGCGATCTTGGCCCTCGCCCCCTCCCTTCCGGCCGCCCCACAAGCCGTGCTGGAACCCCAACAGTTGGTCGTCACCTCGCGGGACTACCGCGTGACGTTCCACCGCTGGCGATGCGATCTGCAACTGGAATTGCGTGACGGCCAGGGCCGCTGGCGACCGGTCGCCAAGCGAAAGACCCGCCCGGAGTTCGCGGTGGTCGATGCTCAGGGCGTGCACACCAGCGCCGCCGGCCCCGCCCGACTGCGGCATGCAAGCGTCGGGGAGACCGTCGCGGTCGGCATCACGACGGTGCTCCCTTGCACGCCGCCCATCATCGCCCGGGCTCACTTTCTTTGCACAGACCACGGGATCCTGGTCCGCTTCGTCCCCAACAACCAGGCCGGCAACGAAGGGGCGAGTTGGGCCCTGCCGCGGATCGCTCTGGACGAAACGCTCTTCGACGGCTACGCCTACTGGCCCATGAACGACCAGCTTCGCAGCGGCCAGATCGCGGCACTCGGCACGCCGACCGTCTACGTTGGCGTCTCGGCGTGGGGCAAGCAGGGCGATACGGCCGCGGGCCTCAGCGCCTGCCACCCGGCGATTGTCGCCTGCAGCCGTTCGGCAGGGATCGCCCTTGGGGCTGTGTTCCTGGACTACCCGACCCGCTGGACGGGTTCACACTCGTTCGTTCAGTTGCACGACGTCCAGCATCTCTATTTCTACCCGGCGATCGCCTCGCGCCAGTCGGCAGCCCAACCCGGCTGGGCCTGGCTTGCGCCGTTGACCGTGGATCCGGCAGCCGCCCAGATCCAGAGGCTTGTGAGCGAAGGGAAGAAGTTGGTGGAACGGTTCGAGCCGATCGCCCCGGAGCCGGAGGCGGCCTGGACGCGTCCCGTGCCCGACTTCCCGGCGGCGCTGCGCCGAGCCCGGCCAGTCGAAGACATCCGCCAGGCAGTGGTCTACACGATCAACGAGACGATCGGCTCGGACGATGGCATCGAGTTGGCCCGCAAGACGGGCTCCGACGTGCTGATCCGCGGCTGGTTCAAGTGGAGCACCGCTCCCGACTATGCCCGGCTGGCACCCCTGGTCCCCAAGGCCCACGCAATGGGAGCCCTCTTCGGCGGCGGGATCACCTGCTCGGCCCTCTACCACGGCGAGAGCGGCCTGAGCGAGAAGCAGGTGCTCGACATGGCCACCCGCGGTCCCGAGGGCCAGTTGATCGACGCCTGGGGCGAGCCGAACTGCCGGCACGGCACGCTCTCCAATCCGGCGTACCGGGAGTTCCTGCTCTCTTCCTGCAAACGGCAGATCGACGCGGGGGCCGAAGTCCTTTTCATGGACGAAATCAACGCCGCCTTGCAGGCCGACGAGGGGTTCGACGACTACTCGATCGCCGACTTCCGCAAGACCCTCTTGGACCGCTACGGCAAGGAGGGCTGGACGCCGACCGATGCCCGTTGGCAGAGCGTCTTCAAGATCGACCTGACCGACCCCAGCATCGCCCCGAACAAGACGATCGAGACGTTCCAG
>JBDKTH010000788.1:0-3171 GCA_039680305.1 Thermoguttaceae bacterium
GAGAACTTGTCGGCCTGCTTCGCCAGTTCGGGAAACAGGGCGCCCAGCTGGATCCCCGGCACGTTGGTCGAGATCACCTTGGAGAAGTCGCCCATGAATTCGCTGCCCGACTCCGGTTTCGGATCCCAGGTGTCGTTGTGCGACATGCCGCCCCACAAGAAGATCTGGATGACCGATTTCGCCTTGGCCTTGACCGTAGGTTTGCTGGTCGGCAGCGCGTCCCCCAATGCCGCGGCGCCGAGGCCGCTGGCCAGCATCGCGCCCGCCGCCCCCTCCAGGCCCCGGCGCATGGCCTCGCGTCGAGAAATCTGCATCCCGCGTTCCGAATCGTGGTTCGTGTTCATGGTCTCAGCTTCCTTTCCCTCTCCTCCAAGCGGCCGCGGCAGGCTCGTCGCGTTCTGCGCATGCCCTTGGAATCAATGACGATAAAGAAACTCGGGGCTGTTGACTAGCGCCCAGGCAATATCGATCCAATCTTCGCGTCGTTTGAACTTGAACATCCTGGCGGCTTTGCCCTTCCGGCCGGGCTTGCTGGCCACCGGCTTGCCATAGTCCTCCACGATCTTCAACTCCTCGGCCGTGGGGAACCGCGAGAGAAACGTCAAATAAAGTTCCGCCACGGTTTCGTCCGGTTTGCGTTTGGCGGTGAAGATTTCCACGAGCTTGGGGCCCTGTTCCAGCTTGCGCTGGATGTGACTCGAATTGAGCAGGTGCAGCCACTGGGCGGGAACCGGCTTGTTGTCCCGCTCGTTGGCCATCCCCGTCGCCCGCGCCGAACGGCCAAAGAGCGCGAGGAAGGGACTGGTGATGCTGCCGTCGGCGATCGCAATCGCCGCCTCGTCCTTGGGAATGTAGGTGAACGGCTCGGGGATCGCGCTGGTGTAGAGATCCGTCGTCCCGGTGATCGTGTTGATGGCGTCGATCAACACCTCGGCATCCAGGCGGCGGATCGCATAGCTGGCGAAATTGGCCTCGGCTTGGGGCGTCTTGAACCGGGGCATCGCGGAGAACTGGTAGGTGCTCGAATTCAGAATCAACCGGTAGAGATGCTTGAGATCATAGCCACTGGTGACCAATTCCTTCTCCAGGCAGGCCAACAGGGCGGGGTTGCTCGGCGGGTTGTCGTCGCGAATGTCGTCCGGCTCGTGGATGATCCCGCGTCCCAACAGCCACGCCCAGACGCGGTTGACAATCGCGCGAGTGAACCACGGGTTCTTCGGGGTGATCAGCCAATCGGCAAACTCCTCACGCGGATCGCGGTCCGGCGACAGTTCGATCTTGGTTCCATCGGGAAAGACGGCCGTGCACGGCGCGGGGCTGGCGGCCTGGGCCGGTGTGCTGCCGAGGGGCTGTTTCAGGGGCTGCCCCGGCGCGGCCTTCGTCTTCTCCAACTCGGCGTCGGCCGTGACGGCGCTGGAGCCGAGCGGGTCCCAGAAGACGTGCTCCTCCTTCCATTCCAGACTGGGCTTGTAGCCGATCTGCGAGAAAAAGACCGCCATGCCGGACAACCGGTCGCTGGGCCACGCGTCGGTGCGCGAGCCCATGAAGGCCAACGCGACGGCGCCAGCGATGCCTTCCGGGGTGCGGTTCTGGATCGCCCGGTAAAAATTGACCGGGCCCACGCGGAAATTGCTGCCGCTGGAGGTCAACAGCTCCCGGGCGAACTTGTCGTAGGGCTTGTTCTCGGCGATCGACGCCCGGACCCAGCGGTGATATGCCTGGGCCGCATTGGGCCAGAGGTTGACGGGGAATTCCGCCTTGATCCGCAGCACGTCGCCCCATTTCATGGCCCAGTAGTCGGCAAACTCATCCCGCTCCAACAATCGATCGATCAGGAGCCGGCGTTTGTTCTTCGTGTCCGGATCCTGGATGAACGTCTTGGCCTCTTCGGCCGTCGGCAGCGTGCCGATCACGTCCAGATAGACGCGTCGGACGAAGACCGCGTCGGAGCAGAGGACGGGTTGGATCTTCAACGACGCCAGCTTGGCGAAGACAGGCTTGTCGATCTTGTTGGCCGGCACTGCCGGGCCCGGGCTTTCGAACACGCTAGGCGTCGTCTCGGCCGCTCGGAGGCCACCAGTGACGGCCAGGAGGACAACCGCCGAAATCAAGGACGTCTTCACCATGCTTTTCACCACTCCCTAGAGGGACCACCTCGTTGGATTCGGTGGCCAAGCCGCGATTCTTCCTGTGCCGTGAGCCCGAAACCGATCCCGGGCCACAATACTACCCATCTTACTCACCCCGCCCCCCGCCTGTCGAATGCCAAACCTCGCGACGGCTGATAAGGAGAGCTCTGGGATCATCAAGCTGCCCCCCCTCCGCGGCTGCCATTTGCGGATAACCGGGAGCGAGGCCTGCAGGGCTGGAATGGCCGTCCCATGGCGGGATTTCCTCGAAAACCCTCGGTTTCGGGAGAATATGAACGGCATTCCATCCCTCAAAGAACCCCCAGGCCCCTAATTAAACCCCGAAGGCGGCCGGAGGTTTTGCGGCTTTTTGAAACACCTCTGCTGATGGCGGCTGGAAGGCGGGAATGGCTGCAGAAATAACCAGATGGAGGGGTTCCGGGAAGGTGGCAGGAATATTACCTGTGTGCAAAGCAATAATTCAGTTCCTGCGGCGAGATGGTGCGTTCGGTGCACCGACTCGTTCACCAATCTCTTTCGGCACCGCCCTACTTGATTACCGATCTTGTACGTCAAAACCCATTAGGCATGATTTCAAGCATCAGCGAGTAGTCGCGGTAGCCGACCGATCGCCAAAATGCGATAGCCGACGGGTTGGCCGTCAGGACTTCAACCGTTTGTCGCTTGTCAGAAGGCCAGAGGTCTCGCTGGAGGATCCGCACGGCCTCACGCCCGATGCCTTGACGCCTGTGGCCAGAAGGTCTAGATCGCGTTCCGCTGCGATGCGATGTTCCATAGGGCATGTCTCTTTGGCTCACAACGATTCGGTTCATCCGCTTGGTCCAACAGGCCTTCACCATACCGCGCCGAAGAGGTCGCGAAAACGGGCTCAAGACCGGCAATTGACCTCCGAGGCTCCCCAGAAGACTACGGAACACTAATCTTCACTAATCAACACTAATAAAGGCAATTAGTGAAGATTAGTGTTCCTCCGTATCCTGGAGCGTACGACCGACCTGGTTCGTCAGCTGGTTGACGCGGA